>JAJYRM010000224.1 GCA_021794075.1 Bacteroidota bacterium
CGGTCGGCTCGTACCGTGCGATAACCGAGCTCTACCTCAAGCTGGTACGTTTGAGAACTTTCCAGCTTGTTCGCAACGCGATTCATGGTATAGTTGGCTTGTTCGTACACCAGAATAGCAATTACGCTCGCGGCACGGAAATGCAGCATGTGGCGCATGGCAGGCTCGTCCCGTATGAAAGCCCTATGTACAAGGCTGCTTACCGGATATTTAGGGACAACCTGGAAGCGATGAAGTGGTACTGCAAGTCTAAAGGGATACCAATCATTCTGGGAACGCAGGTATCCGACTTGCGCGATCAGCCTCCATTTGTATCTGGGAACACGCCGGGAATTTCGAAACAAGCGCTCGCGGCTTTCCAGGTTCTTTACAAGGAAGGTATAGATTTGCAAACCGAGGGGAAATGGGATTCCGCCGCAGCCGATTACAGGAAGGCCATCGCGCTTAACCCGCTTTACGCCGATGCGCATTACAGGCTGGCGCAGTGTTTCGATACTACGGGAGCAAAGCTTGACGCGTTGCAACAATATACGATCGCGAGAAATTATGACGAGCTGAGGTTCAGGACTGACAGCAACTTCAACAATCTTATTCGCTCGATGGCCAACGGCAAGTACTGCTTTGTCGCCGACGTCGTCAAGGCATTCAAGGCGGCGTCACCCGATTCGCTCATCGGGCACAACCTTATCTTTGAGCACCTTCATCCTAACTCGAGGGGCGCCTTCCTTATCGCCAAGTGTTATGCCGACGCGATGAGCCGAGCGGGTCTTCTGGCATCGCCAAAGGCATGGGAAGACGCCGATACGATCAGTGAAGCCGAAATATGGCACGACCGCGTCGTCACGACCATAGACGAAGACATGGCGAACGCATCCGTCGCCTGGCTCACCTCCGGATGGCCGTTCAAGGACAAGGAACCTTCGTTGCGCTCTGTTCCAAGAATTGACACTCTCGATTGGATTTCAGAGCAGGCGGTGGCAGGCAATGTTTCATGGGTCGGCGCGCACGTGGAAGCGATCAACTACTTCCAAAGGCGCGGGAACTGGAAGGAGGTGGCTGAAATATACAGGTCGCTTCTTTCGATATCTCCCCTGGATTTGCAGCTGCATTCAGATCTCGCGCAGGCCTATTTGAAGGAAGGAAATTACGCTCTTGCTGAAAGGACGATGCTCGCGTCAGCACGTCTTTACCCTGATTATCAGACATACAAGACGCTGGGCGACATAATGATGCGCCTTTCGAAGCCCGACAGCGCGGCAGCCTTCTATATGAAGATGAAGGATTTTGCCTCAACTACCGAAGAGAAGATGCGCAGCGGAATGATACTCAGCTACGCGCTTGCGCGCGCGGGTCAGTTCGAGAGCGCAAAGGCCGAGCTGACAGAGTTGCTTCGAGAGTATCCAAATTTCGTGATGGCCCGTCGGCTGCTTGAAGATATCCAGGCTATGGAACGCAAGCCACAGACCGTGAAATAGTCAGGCGTCCCGCAACCATGAATCGCGAACCGAGGCCAAATGGATCGCCTAGGCGGCAGTGCGCCATGGCAGCGCAGCTTCACTTGAAAACTAGCGGTACAGGAAGGCTGGTTCTAAATCAGAACGACAACGAGCTTCGCACGAACTCTTCGAATTTCTTGTCTATGTCCGAAGACGGCAGCAGAATCTTGCGGGTGCTTTCGAGATGTTTCCTCATTGCTTCTTCCGCACGTCCCGGATCACGATTTAAAAGGGCTTGGACAATTTCCTTATGCTCCTTGACGGTGGTGTCTATCCTTCCAGGCTTATGCCCCGAAATGAATCTTATTCGATGGATCTGTCCCATCAGGTTATTGATTATCCGGTGAGCTCTCCTGTTGCCTGCGGCCAGTAGGATCAAACTGTGGAGCCTGGTGTCGGCTTCAAAAGAAATCACGCTGTCCTTTAGACGCACGGCCGCATCGAGCTGCTTCCTGATCTCCTTCAGCTCTTTTAATTGCTCAGCGGTAAGCTTAGTCGCCGCAGCCCGCGCCGCCGCCGTCTCAAGTGCGAGACGTATTTCCAGCACCTCCTCGATGTCTTTGTCGGTCAGCTCAGAAACGAATACTCCCCTGTTCGGGACAACCCTTACAAGGTCTTCCTGCTCCAGCCGCCTGAGCATCTCCCTTACCGGTGTACGGCTTACTCCGAGCCGTTCGGCAAGCTCGTCTTCCCTGATGGCCTGGCCCGGTTTCAACCGGTGAGATATGATCTCGGCCCTCAGTGACTGATATATCTTCTCCTTTGAGATCTGACCGGCGCCCGTATCTTCAGCCGATTTTCCCTTCATAACAAATCACTCCTGCACTTTTCGTCTTATCGTGGGAACAATTCGACGCTCTCTATCCACACACAGAATTTGACCGACGCTCTTCGGTTACGACTCTAGTGAAAGTTTACCATGGTTGCGGATTATTTGCAAAGAATAAAGTGATTCTGATTGATCCAAACGGGATTTTCAAGGGGGGAAAAGCGAGGTCCGCAAAGAGTAGTTCCGCGGACCTGGATTGAAACGCTATTGATGAGTGGGGGGTAAGACGCGGTAGGGATAGGCTCGCAGGATTTCAACGAAAGGATGTTGTAAGAAGGCAATTGGCGTCGCGATCCAACTTCATTTAATGCGACGACGCATCAGCACTCTTTATTGTCAAACGAGAGCCGTGTGTCAGAATGGAGAAGGAACGTTTAGCTCCACGGCGAGCGCAGATAGCTCTTTGATCACCGATGACTCAACCGTGATGCCTTCTTTCACTCTCTTCTGCCTCGTCTTGAATTTCCTTTCGCCGGGAAGATTGATCTCATCCACTCCCGGTCTTTTCTTTGAGGACTTCAGGTCGGTATTCATGGCTTTGATCCTATCGATGAACTCGGCTTGGGGCATGAATGCCTCGACGTTGATGGCCATCAGCATATGGCCGACGTTTGCCGGGCGCTTCATGTCCTTGTACATGGAGTTGACACGCCTTCCAAATCCGCCGCCGGTGAGCACACCAGAAAGGATGTCCACCATAAGAGCGAGCGCGTATCCTTTCGGGCCAGCCATTGTCAACACTGAACCGTCGAGCGCCTTCTGTGGATCCGTTGTTGGATGACCTTCAGGGTCAAGCGCCCAGTCCGAAGGAATCGGCGTTCCGGTGCGGGCCGCCGCAACGATCTTTCCTCTCGCCACAATGCTGGTTGAGGTGTCTATGATTATCGGTTTGTCGGTCCCCGTCGGCACGGCCATGGCAATCGGGTTCGTCCCGAAATACGCCTCATAACTTCCCCAGGGCGGAAGGGCAGGCTCGGCGTTGGTAAACGCCATTCCGACGAAGCCGTTCCGCGCGGCGATGGCACAGAAATATCCTGCGGCACCGAAGTGCTGGCTGTTCA
>JAJYRM010000225.1 GCA_021794075.1 Bacteroidota bacterium
CGTACCGCCGTGTTCATGTCCACTTCACCCTTGAGGTATTCGATGAGGCCCGGCTTCCTGTCGCAGTCGAAAATCCTGTGCTGAACCGGCTTCCTCAGGTCGGCGTCGACGAGGAGCGTCTTCAATCCCGATTTCGCGAAGGTCACCGCGATGTTAGCGGCGGTTGTCGACTTCCCTTCCTTAGGAAGGGCGCTCACGACGAGGAGGGTCCTAATGGGGTCGTCGATGCTCGAATATTGTATGGCAGTTCTCAGCGAACGATAAGCCTCGGATATAGGATCGGTCGGCTTGTGAAATGTAATCAGCCTCGCCGGCACACGGATGCCGTCCTTCTTCACCATCTGTGTAGCGCCGCCATCTTTCCCGCGCGCGCCTGCCGCCGGTATCAGTGGTATCGACGCGAGAACGTTCAGCCCTTTCTTCTCCAGGTCTTCCGGCGACTTGATGCTCCTGTCCATGTAATCGAGGACGAAGACCAGTCCGACGCCCAGCGCGAGGCCGAGGAGGACGCCTAAAGTAAGGTTCAGAGGTACCTTCGGTGTTACAGGCTTCATGGCAGGCGTCGCTGGATCGACTATCTGCACATACCCGAACTGAGACTGCTCCGCTATCTGCGCCTGCTGGTAGCTGTCCTGCACGAGGAGGAACAGCTTCTCGCGGCTCTTCTCCGTCCTGTCTAATTTCGCGAACTCTATGTACTGGCGCGGGATCTTCCCGAACTGTTGGTCGTACTGTCCCACCACCCTGTTAAGCTCTTTCTCCTGCGCCGCGGTCGCCCCGAGCGCGATCTCCTGCTGAAGTATCTGAAGCTTCAAATCCTTGTAGTACCCGGTCGGATCGTAGTTCCCCGACCCCTGGGTGCCGCTTTGCGGGTTACCCGAGGCGAACACCTCGCTATCCATCATCTGAGTAGTCTTCGCCCGGAGCTTCTTCCTCAGGTCGGCTATCTGCGAATCTGTCTGCGCAATTATCTGGTTGTAGACCTGTCTGTTTCCGACGATTGGATTTTGCGCGACCGCGACATCGCGGTTTACCTCGAGTTTCGCGATCTGCTGCTGGAGGAGCGTGATGTAAGGGTCGACCGCCTCCGACACGTTCGAAGACATAAGCGGCTCTATCTTGGCCAGCTGCGCCTTGTACGCGTCGAGGACTTCCCTCTGTGATTTCAACTGAATGATGACGTCGTCCCTCTGTGCCTCGAATCCGCTCATGACCTGGATTAGCTGCTGCGCTTCGTCGTCCAGCGAGACTATTCCTTGCGCCTGCATATAGTTCTGAAGCTTCGTCTCCGCCTCGTTCAACTGCGCGCGTGTATCGGCGAGCTGCTTCCCGAGGAACTCTCGGAGGTTTGTCGCCATCGTCCTGCTCGAACTAAGGTTGAGGTTGTAGTATTGACGAGCGTAGACGTTCGCTATGTGTGCCGACTCCGCCGCGGAGTGGGTCTTGACGGCGATTGTGATTATGTCTGAATTGCGATCGTTGGAAAAAGAAACGTCTGTCTGCAGTTGTCCCTTGACGAGGTCGATGAGCGTGAGTGTGCTCTTTGAACCGTACTTCTTCCTTATCTTGAGAATCGCGTCGCGCGAAGAGGTGATGATCCCCATCGAATCGGCTTCGCCGTTCTCCTCCACGACCGGATTTTGAACCAATTCCTCCGCTACCTTCGTCCTGAGGAGATTCGTCTTGAGTATGTCCAACTCGTTTGTGATTCTTCTTTCGTCAGACTCGAACGGCTGGAGGAGGTCGCTCATCCCGCTGAGGAGCGAGTTGGAGCCGTTCTTGTTGCTTTGGATCAGCACCTGGGCTGTCGCCTCGTACACCGGACGCTGAATGAATGTGTAAAGCGTCGTCAGGAGAACCACGATAGCGAAGGAGAGTATGACTGTCGTTTTCCGGCGGTATAATTTTTCCAGGATGTCCTGGAGCGATATCTCCTGCATCTGGGGGCGGCTGAAGAGCTGCGCGTTCCTGTTGAATCCGTTGCTCCTCGTCCCGTCGCCAGGTATGTTCGCTCCAGGTGTCATGTCAAAACGCGTCCGTGAGTTTTTGTCCATTGACGCGGGTGAGGATCGGATCGCGCGCGTCGGAGAAGGTGGAGTGTTGTCTGTTTGTGAGGGGAGTTGCTGGGATGGAGACCGGAGTGAGGTTAGCCGTCCGATCGGCGGCGCCGCTTGCTTCCGCAACTTCCCGTGGTTTCTTCTGCAACTCTTTTCCCTTTTGTTTGTCTTGCGGGAAATAAGCTAGCCACGGTCGGCTGCCGACACAATCAGCGCCGCGCTGATTTTACAAGCGATTAATTTATGTGATGGACATCGTAATAATTATGATGGAGGATGATACTCATTTTGACAGCCCTTCGTTGGAAACGTATTTGACTACCTGCGCCACGGATCCGAGCTCCATCTTCTTGAGGATCTTGCTCTTGTGCGTCGCGATTGTCGCGTAGCTCAGTGAGAGCTTATCAGCGACTTCCTTCAGCGACATTCCCTGCCCGATCATGAGCATCACCTGAAACTCTCGCGTCGTCAGCCTGTCGTGCGGAAGCGCCTTGTCCCCGCTCTCGATGTATCCCGCGAGCCTCTGCGCGAGCTGCTCGGAGATATATTTCTTGCCGCTCAAGATTTTCTGTACCGCCGTCCGTAGGTCGTGTATCGAGCAGGCTTTCGTCAAAAATCCCGCCGCCCCTTCTTTGATCGCCTTCACTCCGTACGTCTCTTCGGCTAGCGTGCTGAATATCAGTACCGGGATATCCCCGTCCGCCAGCCTTATCATGTGGAGAAGTTCAAAACCGTCTTCGCCCGGTATGTTTAGATCCATTATGACCAATCCGATTTCCCCTTTTGAAACTGCCGAGTGAATTGCTCCCCGATCGGTGGATTCCAACACGATTTCCAGATCGAGACCGCCTGTAAGCGAATCTTTTATTCCCTCCCGCCAGATCGGGAAGGCGTCGACAAGTAACACTTTTCGCATTTGGTTCTCCGCTCCTGATTTCACGACAGATATGCCCCTCTCGCGGATGTTTTCCCGGGACAGGACGAAATGAGATTGAGACTTTATCTTAAAATCAATCATATGAAATCGGCGTGGATAAGACACGGGTAATCCGGTCTTAATTCCACTTCATTCAGAGAACTTGAACGGTCTCGATCCCCGGCAATTTTCCCTCGCCCTCGAACAAGACCATATCTTGCGAGGGGTCTAGAGAAAAAAGGCATACAAGGTTCAACGCCGGTCACCCGCCTCTATTGTTCAACAATAGCCGCTCAACACGTTAAGCCCATCAGTTATGCACACGAAACATCGACCGGATCTTCCTGATTTCCGGCAATGATTTTGAGTTTCGAACCACCAAAGGGGA
>JAJYRM010000090.1 GCA_021794075.1 Bacteroidota bacterium
GATCTCGCGAGCGGAGTTAGCTTCCCGGGAAAAGTGTATGAACTCACGGTTAGATTTACGACGACAAATGATTTTCCTGATGAGATAGGCAGCGCCGGACCGCGCGATGCGGTGCTGAGACCGCTGATCCAGGTTGTCAACGGAGAGGGGCTGCCGGTTGCCTGTCCACTGCTCGAAATCGACAGGCTGCGAGGATTCGGTGCCGGCGGGAGATGGGTCATTGAGCCGTCAGACTCCAAACTGAACGCGGCCACGATCAGGAGCTGCGTCGAGACAGCCATTCAGGGAGCCACGCGACTGGAGGCTTTTCCAATTTACTCGTGCGTAGATAAAGGAGAGGTGCCTCTCCTGAGGGTCAACGAGTACCGTCCAAAACCCGGACCTGGAGACCTGCCCGGTTCGAAGGCTGTGGTCGACGTTGAAAATCCAAAAGGGGTTGTCGTGTTCCGGTCTTCTCTCGACCTGGCCGGCACGAGAAAGTTTAAGACAGGGGTAGTGCAAATCAGGCCGGGCAAAACACTTGAGCCGGGATTTTACAAGGTGCGAATCACAGATACGCTCGCGAGCTGGCGGCCGAACACGTTTATGACGGGCTTCTGGGTGATGGACAGGAAACTACTTGAGTCAGGCCCTAGGATGTCTGTTTCGAAAGACTGGATCATGAAAAACGGTAAGGTATTCCCGATCATAGGGACAAGCTACATGGCGGCCAACGCAGGGAGAAAATTCCTTCTGGATCCCAATCCGTACCTGTGGGAGAAGGATTTCGCCAGGATGGAGAAACTCGGGATCAATTATGTGCGTACCGGATTCTGGACTGGCTGGCGGATGGCAATGCTCGATCCGGGATGGATGAACGAGGAATTCCTGCGGTCGATTGACGCGCTCCTTCTGACGGCGGCAAGCCATCATATAGTGGTTTGCTTCAATCTCTTTGCGTTCCTTCCTCCTGCAAACGGCGGCGTGAATCCTTACCTTGATCCTAAATCGCTGGAGTGGCAGAACGCCTTCGCCAGCATGATTGCTTCACGTTACAAAGGGATCGGGTGGATAAATTACGATTTGATTAACGAGCCGTCATATTCGCCTCCCGACAAAGTCTGGCAGGAGATCCCGATAGGCGATAAGTTCGAAAAAGCTGCGTGGAAGAAATGGGTTCTCAAAACGCATCGTGACGATCGGGACGCAATTTTGGATGACTGGCGGCAGGCAAACGGCGACACGTTTTCTCTTCCCACCGATGCGGACCTTTCATACTCCATGATAAGGGGCGACAGGCTGCCGAGGAAGGGGTTGGATTTCGATATGTTCGCGCAGGATGTCGTATCGAAATGGGCCGGGAACTTGGGCGATGTGTTAGATTCTTCCGGCGGCGACCCGCTCGTGACTCTCGGGCAGGATGAAGGCGGAATGTCGGGCCGTGTGTCGCAGCAGTGGTATTATCCTTTTGTCAGTTATACTTCGGTCCATACATGGTGGCTGAACAACGACCTCCTCTGGGACGTCGTCTCGACAAAGGTTCCGGAGAAGCCGGATCTCGTTGAGGAGACAGGACTGATGCGTCTCGAAAACGTTGACGGAGAATCGTGGCGAACTCCGGAGGCGGCCATGAGGCTTCTCGAAAGAAAATTTGCATACGCATTCATGGGAGAAGGCGCCGGCGCTGTCGAATGGTGCTGGAACATCAACGAGTATCAGTCGACAGACAACGAGGTCTCCATTGGACTGACGCGGGCAGATGGCACAATGAAAATTGAAACTGAAGTTCTGCCCGAGTTCGCGAACTTCTTCAAGAAAGCTGGACCATATCTACGGGATTATCCCACGGATCCGATAGTCGTCGTCATACCCAACTCGAGCTTCTTCACGGGCATGCCACACGCCTACGCCGGGGCGAAGCGCCTGGTGAGAGTCCTCGGTGAGAATTTCGGCGTTGCACCATCGATGCTTTCAGAATACAAATTGACTGCAGATCGCTTAAAAGGTGTCAAGCTTGTCATAGTCCCCGACGCAGGGTTTATATCTGATTCGGCGGCGTATGCCCTTTATCAGGCATCGCTTCATGGCACGAAAGTTCTCTTTACCGGAGCCGTCACGGGAAACGAATACGGTAAAGTGACAACGGATTTTAAGTTGCTGGGGATAAATCCGGGAAGCGAACCGGTAAGCCGGTACGAATTCACTCACTGGGGGCAAGGCAAAAACAAATCCGGGAATTTCGTGACCTTTAGCTCAGAGAAACCTGAACATCTTCTGAAAAGCCTCTCACCTCCTCTTGAGATCCTGAAAGGAAACATCCTTGACGAGCCGCTCCCTCTGGAAATGGCGAAGCAAAAGGGACCTTTATTAAACATGTTGACCGCTGTGATGGAGTACTCTGGCCTCAAGCCGCGCTTGTTTGATTCACCGCTCATGTCGCGGGTGTTGTATACCGGGAATGCCGCGCTGATAGTTTGTGTCGACGAATCTTCTGCGCCGCTGACCAGAGTTGTCACGGCTGGAAACTACAAGTATAAGATACCGGTAGAGGCGGGACGTTCCAGGCTTGCTCTCGTTAATCTCAAAGACGGGAAGATAATCGTCGCTACCAAAGGACAATCGATCATCAGGATGAACTGATATTTTCTCAATCTTAGCTGACCACCGCATCGATGAGCCAAGTTATCTGAACAAGGCGACTCAGCTGGGCCAAGTGATTCCGAAGTCATAAGGCTGATTGCGCTAACTTGCTGAGCGCGACCGGATACGGCGCCTAATTTCGGTGGGCAGTTTCAGAGGACCAAAGGACGAGTTGGGAGTGGTTTCAATTTCAGCCGGTGGTCGGTGGTGAGCGAGGTCCGAAGAGGACAACCACTCGTCAAAGCTTGTGTTTGTCTGACATTATTGCTATGTAGAGGGGCCTGGCCGGCGGCATTCCTCGAAAGGACTTGACCGGATCCTCGGGAGCGATCGCTAACATAAAACTTGTCAAAGGAGTGCTATCCGAATGATGAAATCAAGTTACAGTTTTGGCGGTTGGGTGAGGGTGAGCTCATTGTTTCACTTAGGTCGGCTGGAGTTTTCTCGACTAATCATGGCGTGCTGCATGTCGCTGTTCATCGCGGGCACAGCGTTTAGTCAGTCCGAACGCCTTTCAGATTCCCTCCATATAAATAGCGAAGGCTATTTCGAGATGCAGGGGCTTAACGTAATGGCTTACAGCGATTTCTATCCTGAAGGCCATCAGGGCGGAATTACTATTGTCCAGTTTGGTGAACGTGACGCCGCGAACGGAGATGTCCGAATAGATCCGACTCCCGGGCAGTGGTCGCCGGTGCCGAAGATGGGACCGCGCGTGGTGGATCGCAAGGATGGTATTATCAAAGTAACGCTCTGGTATCCGGACTCGAGCCAGGATGGAAAGGGTTTCAATCCGCTAGTTTATCCAAAACTTAATTTCAAATACACCGTCGAGACGAAGGCGGTTGGTTCCGGCGTTGAGGTCACTGTGAATCTAGACAGGCCTCTTCCGGAGAAATGGTCCAACCGAGTCGGCTTCAATATGGAACTCTTCCCCGGAAGCTACTTTGGAAAGTACTATCTAATGGATGGGAAATCTGGTGTCTTTCCGAGACAGGAAGACAGCCCATTATACCGCAATTCCCAAGGCAACCTCGAGGTGAAACCGATGGCAGTCGGGAAGGATCTGATCGTCTCGCCGGGAGATCCGAAGACCGAGATTAACTTCGTCAGTATGAAAGGGAATCTTGAGCTGATAGACGGACGCGGTTTGTACAACAACGGATGGTTCGTGATACGCTCGACGATTCCCTCGGGTGAGACGAAAAATGTTGTCGAGTGGATGATCAGCCCCAAGACAGACACAAGCTGGCGGTACACGCCGGTCGTCCAGGTGTCTCAGGTTGGTTACGCGCCTTCACAAGGAAAGTTTGCGGTGATCGAGCTCGACAAACTCACCGAGAGCTACCACCCAATTCAGCTTGTTCGTGTAACTCCGGATTCTGAAATGGTGGTGAAGACGGATTCTCATCCGGTTCCCTGGGGAGATTTCCTCAGGTATAAATATCTGAAATTCGATTTCACAGATGTGACAGCTCCGGGAATTTATAAAGTACGTTATGGGAAAGAGGAGTCGAACGAATTTCAAATAGCGGCGAACGTATATGCTCATAACGTCTGGCAGCCGACGCTCGAATTTTTTCTCGCCGAGCAGATGTGCCACATGAAAGTCGAAGGCAGGTACAGGGTATGGCACGGCCTCTGTCATATGGACGACGCGACGATGGCGCCAATCAATAAGGATCATTTCGATGGGTACTTCGAGGGGCCATCAACGCTCTGCAAATGGAAATCGGGACAACACGTGCCGGGCCTGAACATCGGAGGGTGGCACGACGCCGGCGATTACGATCTCAGGGTCGAATCGCAGGCAGGAACGGTTTACAAGCTCGGCCTCATGTATGAACTCTTCCACAACAATATAGACCAGACTTCAATCAACGAAACGACAAGGCTGACCCAGATACACGTCCCCGATGGCAAGCCCGATATTCTCGAGCAGATGGAACACGGACTTCTCCAGATCGTGGCGGGATATACGGAGTGCGGCATTCACTTCCGTGGTATCCAGGAAGCCACGCTGCATCAGTACACACTGCTGGGCGACGGGATGAACGCAACTGACAATCTTGTTTACCGGCCTGGGGCGACGGACCCGATTTTGCATCGGCCGCTGAAGCCTGACGATAGGATGGTCTTCACACAGACAGATCCGAGGCGCGAGCTGTATGTCGCCGCGGCTCTTGCCGAGTCGTACAGGGTGATGAAGAATTTTGACCGTCCCCTCGCCGAAAAGAGTCTCGCTCTTGCGGAGAAAGTGTTCAGAGAAGATGCTTACGCGCCTGCACCCGTCAAGATAAACGCCGCCGCGGAGCTGTATCTCACGACGGGCAAGAAAGAGTACGAAGATTTCCTAATCGCCAATGTGGATACTATCTGCGAAAACGTGCTGCCTTACAGCATCGAACTGGGAAGAATCACCTTCAAGATTAACAACAGCGAGTTCACCGCGAAAGTGCAAAGGGCTGTGGAAGCAACTGTGGCCAAAGTCAACCAAATGATGAAGCAAAATCCTTATGGCGTTCCGTACAAGCCGTACATCTGGGGAGCTGGCTGGCAGATACAGGAGTTTGGAGTCGATATGCTTTTCCTCCATCTCGGCTTCCCAAAGCTTGTCACCGATAATTACGCGTGGAACGCTCTCGACTTCGTTCTCGGCTGTCATCCGGGGAGTAACACCGCTTCGTTTGTCTCAGGAGTCGGTGTAAATTCGATGACAGTCGCGTACGGCGCTAACAGGGCGGACTGGTCATATATTCCCGGGGGTGTCGCTAGCGGCACGGCGCTCATAAGACCCGACCTTCCGGAGTTGAAGGTCTGGCCGTATTTCTGGCAGCAGGGGGAATACGTGATGGGCGGCGGAGCGACAAACTTCATGCTGCTTGCCATGGCAGCGGATAATCTATTGAACAAATAGAAAATTGAACAGGGAGTTGCCGTTATGGATGAAAGGATAAAATAAAGTGAACGAGCTGGAAAGTTGATGCGGGGGCTGCTGGTCGTCGTTTGCGGCTGTACCATGATGGGGAGTATCGCGTTGTGTCGGCCGGAATTCCCTCTCGGCTCCATGAAATTCACGAGTGAGACTAACGTTGGTAATGTCAAACTGCCGGGGTCTGTCGTGTACAGCGCCGCAAGGCGAACCTACCGAGTGACCGGATGCGGCAACAACATGTGGTTCAACGAAGACGACTTCTATTATGTCTGGAGAAGAGCAAAGGGAGACTCCGGGGTCGAGACAGAAGTCACCTGGATGGGAAAGGGAAAAATGGAAGACCGGAAGGCCGCTTGGGTAATTAGGGCCGGACTCGCAAAGGACGATCCATATGTCGACGCGGTCGACCACGCTCGCGGGCTCCTTTGCTTGCAGTACAGGCTCGTCAAGGGAGGCACGACGCTTGAAGTGCGATCTCCGATTTGGGCGCCCGTGAGACCTGAAGGAATCACGAGCTGGGTCCCGCACACATGGATGATACTCGAGCGAGACGGGAATCAATTCACAATGTGAGTCGTTCAGAATGGGAAGAAATTTACGGTCGGCACTGTGACGGTCGATTCGCCCGAAAATGTTTACGCGGGACTTGGCGTTTGCTCTCGCGACTCCACGATTTCCGAAACCGCCGTTTTCTCACATTTGAATTTCAAAGAAATCGGAGTGATACCCATGGAACAAAGAGTAGTTCAAAGCTCGCTCGAGACGATTGAGATAGATTCCGGCAAAAGAACCACGGTCTACAGCGCTAAGGAACATTTCGAGGCGCCTAACTGGAGCAGGGATGGAAAGACACTCTATTTCAACATGGAAGGACATGTATATACCATTCCGGTCACTGGAGGAAAGCCTAAGTTATTGGACACAGGCTTCGCCGACAGGTGCAACAATGATCATGGCCTTTCCCCGGACGGAAAAGAACTTGCCATAAGCGACCAGACCAAGGACGGCAAGTCGCGCATTCATATCCTTCCCAGTGGCGGAGGGACGCCGCGGTTGATCACTGAGCTTGGGCCGTCCTATTGGCACGGATGGTCTCCCGACGGGCAGACTCTTGCGTACTGCGCAGAGCGCGGAGAGAACTTTGACATATATACCATTCGCGTACACGGAGGAGAGGAGACGAGGCTGACTACCGCGCCCGGTCTCGACGACGGTCCGGACTACTCGCCCGACGGCAAATATATTTACTTCAATTCCGAGAGAACAGGGATGATGAAAATATGGCGGATGAAGTCAGACGGATCCGATCAGACCCAGGTTACCACTAACGACGGATGCAACGACTGGTTCCCGCATCCGTCGCCTGACGGAAGGTGGGTAGTCTTTGTCTCATACTCGAAGGATGTGAAAGGCCATCCTCCAAACAAGGATGTTGTGCTGAGAGTAATGTCCACTTCGGGCGGCGAACCGAAAATCCTCGCGACGCTTTTCGGCGGTCAGGGCACGATCAACGTCCCCTCATGGTCTCCCGATAGCAAGTATTTCGCCTTCGTGAGTTACAGGCTCGTCAAGTTAAGTTGAATCGGCGGGAACAGCCTTTAATGGTACACGAACCTGCTCCCATTTTTCGGAAAACTGCTCGGCAGTGGAAACGCGTCAGCTGCGGCTTAAGAAAATATTGAAATTGAATATCGAGGGTTTGAAGAGATGAAAGTGCTATTTATCGGTGGAACCGGAAACATAAGTGCGTCGGTTAGCAGGCTTTGCGTGGAAATGGGAATCGACCTCTACCTTCTAAACCGTGGTACGCGAGGAGTAAAGATAAAAGGGGCCAGGACGATACTCGGCGATGTCTCCAAGCCGGGTGAGTTGTCGCGCGTGCTTAAAGGCCACAAGTGGGACGCCGTCGTAAATTGGATCGCATTCATACGGGAGGACGTCGAGAGAGACATTGAACTCTTTCGAGGGAAGACCGGACAGTACGTATTCATAAGCTCTGCTTCCGTTTACCAGAGGCCGCCGGCGTATCCTATCATCACCGAATCGACACCACTGGTTAATCCATATTGGGAATATTCGAAAAACAAGATCGCGTGCGAAGAGACGCTGAACCATGCCTATTGCAACGGAGCGTTCCCGGTCACTATAGTTCGCCCCTCGTTCACGTATGATACAGTGATTCCGCTGGCCATCGGAGGCTGGAACGAGTACACGGTAGTTGACAGGATGAAGATGGGGAAGAAGATAATCGTTCACGGTGACGGTACGTCGTTATGGACGATAACCCACTCGGAAGATTTCGCGAAAGGATTCGTCGGGTTGCTCGGTCATCAGCAGGCGATCGGCCAGTCGTTCACGATAACGTCCGACGAAGTGTTGACCTGGGACCAGATATATCGGACCGTAGCCGAGGCCGCAGGAGTGGAGGCGAACATCGTACACATCGCGACTGATTTTCTCGTGCGGTCCAATGAATCGTTGAGGGGAACGTTGCTTGGGGACAAATCGCATTGCGCGATATTCGATAACTCCAAGATAAAGACGTTCGTGCCTGGTTTCAAAGCGACGATGCCTTTGAATGTTGGTGTGAAGAAAACGCTGGCATGGTTCGATGCGAGCCCGAAGAGAAAGGTAATTCTGGAGAGCACTAATGAGATGATTGACCGAATAATAGGGGCGTATGAGAAGATATGAAAAGCACTACCGAAAGCCTATTAGAGCATCCTTTACCCTTCACCCCCAAACTTGGAGAAGTTGAAAACGAAAGACGGTCTCAGCCTTATTTAGCTTTCCTGAAACGGTACTCTGATCGATTCAGAGTACGGGACGTCCGGAATACCAATACGGGAGGTGAAGTGGAACACATAGGAGATGACCGCCATATTTGACAATCCAGCCGCGACGGACTAATTTTAGTTAACCTTTTGGAAAAAGCCTCAAAGGGAGAGAGGAAAAAATAGATATTGAAACCCGGTCTTCCGGAAGCGGATGGATATTAGCCCACCAGAGATGCGATAAAACAACCAAGGGAGAAGCCATGTACCCAAACTTGAAAAGACTACTCATCAAGTTCTCTTTATTCTTAGTTGCAATGTTCCCAGCCTACTCAGCTATTGCGAAAGCGAAAGAGCCGGAGGTGATGAAGGGACTTGAGACTAACAAGAAGGTCATCATAGCCGAAATGAAACAGCAGTTGAAGGAAGAGTTGGAGCACTTCGGCGCGCCGACGATCGACCATAAATACGGCGGCTATTTCACCGACATGAATTACAAATGGCAGCTTAAAGGGCCGCAGAATAAAATGATCGTCACGCAGGCGCGGCTTGTCTGGGCCAATGCGCACGCCTCAATGTATTATCACCAGAAAGAACCGTACTTCAAGTATGCCGCGCATGGCTTAAAATTTCTCAAGAACGTTATGTGGGACAAGAAGTACGGGGGCTTCTTTGATATCGTGAGCAGAGAGGGGAAGCCGCTCGGACGGAACGGGAATTACGTCAAGACCGCTTACGGAAACGCTTTCGCGATTTACGGCCTGGCCGGTTACTACAAGGCGTTCGGAGATACTTCGGCGCTGAACCTCGCCGTGAGGACGTATAGATGGATGGACGAGCACAGCTATGACCCAAAGTATGGCGGTTACTTCCAGTACATGTCAAGGCAAGGTGTCCCCTATAAGAACGGTTTTCACGGCACGCCTCCTAAGGATCAGAATTCCATGATACATATAATGGAGGCGTTCACCGAGTTGTATCAGGTGTGGCCCAATCCGGAACTGCGCGTGCGCCTCGACTCTCTGTTCCATGATGTAAGGGATATAGCGATCGGAAATCATCCATGGCTGACACTCTTCTTCCAGCGGAACTGGACCCCGATCTCGTACCGCGATTCGAACAATTATCTCAGGACCGAGCATTTTGAAGAGGACCATATCTCGTTCGGACATAATGTCGAAACCGCATGGCTCCTTCTCCAGACATCGAAGGCGCTCGGCCTGAAGGACGAAGCGAAGACGCTGAAGATCGCGAAGTGGATGGACGATTTCGCGCTTGAAAACGGATGGGACAAGACACTTGGAGGGATATACGACGGCGGATACATTTTCCAGGGAGAGCATCATGTAACCATCATTATGCCGACGAAGCAGTGGTGGAGCCAGGTGGAAGCTCTGAATTCATTCCTGATGATGTCCGAACTGTATCCTCACGACAAGATGGATTATTACATGAAGTTTTGTGAGCAATGGAACTACGTAAAGAAATATCTGCTCGATCACAAATACGGCGGCTGGTATTGGGGCGGCATCGACAAAGCTCCGCAGAATATAAAAGGGCCTAAGGCCACCATCTGGAAAGTGGATTATCACACGACTCGAGGTCTCATAAACTGTATCCGAAGATTGGAAGGAAAGCTTTGAAGAAGGGATTCCTACATGCCATTTGAAGAAACTAAGCGGGCCGAGATCAAAGACGGCAAGAAAATCTTCGAACAGATTTCTTCATACATAGGGAAGGATCTTCTTGACAGGTGGTATCCTCTGGCCGTTGACAAGGAACACGGCGGGTACTTCACCGACATTTCTTGCGACTGGAAGATCCTCCCCGTGCAACATAAGATGATCGTCACACAGGCCAGGTATGTCTGGACCGCGTCGAAAGCCGCCCTCATGTTCGGGAGCGATGCATATGCCGATGCCGCGAAACACGGCTACGATTTCCTGAGAAACTTCATGTGGGACCAGAAGAACGGAGGATTCTACCAGATGCGAGACTATCGCGGGCAAGTGTGCGATTTCCTCGGGTTCTTCGACGAGAAAAGGACATACGGCAATGCCTTTGCCGTCTATGGCCTCGCGGCCCTGTATGAGTTGACACATGACTGGAAGGTCCTTGATTTCGCCCGCGAGGGTTTCAAATGGATAGAAGATCATGCCTGTGACCGGAAGCAGAAGGGGTACTTCCAATTCCTGGCACCCGATGGAACTCCATTCAACGCCTCGAGCAGCTACAAGACAAAGGCCTACGACGACGTAGAGCTCGGTTACAAAGATCAGAATTCGTCGATACACCTACTCGAAGCGTACACCGAGCTGTACAAAGTCTGGCCGGATTCGCAGTTAAAGCAGAAGCTAACCGACCTTCTTGCCCTCATCCGGGACGTCATAACTACGAAGAAGGGGCACATGAATCTCTTTTTCCACAACGATTGGACGCCGCTCTCGTTCAGGGATGTGCCGAAGGAAATCCGTGAAAAGAACTACAGGCTCGACCATGTCTCTTTCGGACACGACTACGAAACCGGGTTCCTTATGCTGGAGGCGTCGCATGTTCTCGGCTTGAAGGATGATACCGCGACCCTCTCTACCGCGAAGCGGATGGTGGACCATGCCATCGAAAACGGTTGGGACAAGGAGAACGGCGGTTTCTTCGACGCTGGCTACTACTTCGCCGGCGATGCCAGGTGTACCATAATACAGTCGACGAAGAATTGGTGGGCCCAGGCCGAGGCGCTGAACGTGCTCCTCCTCATGGCGAGGATTTTCCCGGATAACAAAGTCTACCCTGAGTATTTCTCCAGGCAATGGCAATATGTAGATAGGTACCTTCTCGATCACGAGAATGGTGATTGGTTCGAGGGAGGTCTTGACAAGGAACCGCACTTCAAGACCGGCCCTAAAGGTCACATCTGGAAATGCAACTATCATACTGGTCGGGCGATGATGAATTGCATGAAGATGCTCGCGGAAGACGGTTTCGCTCTAACGAAAGAAGGGAAGTTCAGGAAGCTGAAAGAAGATTCCGATGAGTTCATATCTCACTGGCAGAACACGGCCAGGAAGATCGCCTGATCTTTGCGTCCGACAGCAAGATCATCCGGTGCGGACACGGTTTCCCACGCCTCCGGTCGTCCCTTTACAGCGGGTGGCCGAAGGCTTTCCATCGCTTAAAACGCGCCGACAAGTTCTGTCTAAATAACAATCCTCTGGAGAAGTAATGAAGAGACTACCTTTACTGCTGCTGCCGCTCCTCAGTCTGTTCCTCGTTCAGTGCGCAAGCGAAAGCAAATTCGAAAATTACGTAACGGCTAAGAAAGACAAGCTGATGGAGGGGAACAAGGTCTTGCGTTTTGTCTCCTACGACATTCCGAACCTCACTTACGTTGAAGACTATGATGCCTTCACCGCGCAAAGCCCATGGAGACTCCCCGACTCGTATGAAATCAGAGACGCGCTCAGGACAATTAAGATGGATGGCGGAAAGGTCGCCCGCATCTACACTTTTTCGGTGAAGCAGGCGGGGATGTCCAATCATATTATCCGCGCCGTGGAAGGGCCAGGCCAGTTCAACGAGAAAGCCTTCAGGACTTTCGACAAGGTCCTTCAAATCGCAAACCGGGAAGGAGTGAGGCTCATAGTTCCGCTCGTTGACAATTGGTGGTGGTGGGGTGGAGCAGGCGCGTACGCCGCGTTTCGCGGAAAGGAACAAAAGGCTTTCTGGACCGATCCGCAGATTATACACGATTTTGAGAAGACCATCAAATTTGTCCTCAACCGAAAGAACAGTTACACCGGCGTGAAATACAAGGACGACAAGGCCATCTTAGGTTGGGAGACCGGAAACGAGCTTCAGGCGCCTCAATCTTGGCAGGATACAATTGCCGCCTATATTCGAAGCATCGATAAAAATCATCTGATAATTGAATGCACTAACAACAAACTCCTTACTGAAAGGGAAGTGGCAGACACCAACTTCGATGTATTGACAACTCACTTCTATACTGATTTAAAGACGGCAGTCCGCGACGTGAAGCTGGACAGGGAGATGACAAAAGGGAAGAAGCCTTACTACGTCGGCGAGTTTGGCCTGCGTAATCCGCGCAACACAAAAGCCTTCCTCGACACGGTCATAAACAATGGGATCTCAGGAATAATGATATGGAGTCTGAGGTTTCATTCGAGGGACGGCGGATTTTATCAGCACGGTTTAGCATATCACTTCCCGGGCTTCGCGAGCGATTCCTCCATCGACGGGAAACAAATCGTCGGCTGGATGAGAGAGGCGGCCTACAAGATTAACGGCAAACCCGAACCGCCTCTCCCGATTCCGGACCCGCCTCACATGCTTGACATCAATAACGTTTACGAAATTTCCTGGCAGGGTTCGGTCGGCGCGACTTCGTACAAAATCCAGAGAAGAATCGATAAGTCGAAAAGCTGGAAGACAATCGCGGACAGCGTCAGTGACGCGAATGTTGTCTTCAGGCCGCTATTCGACGATACCACGGCTCAGCTGGGCGATAGCTATTACTACAGGGCCATCGCGCAAAACAACTCAGGCCATTCAGGCCCTTCGAACGAAGTCGGCCCGGTGAAGGTGAAATACAAGATGCTCGTTGACGAGCTCGCGGATACTTCACATATATATGAAATGTCCGACAGCCTCAGGTTCGCATCCCTTAGGTCGGCGGTCCTGGCGAAGTATGACTTCAGCAGGCTGGACGGAACAAAGGGCGCGTACGTGATTTACAAGGTGCCTGAAAATATCGATTCGATCTCGGTGGAAGCATTCTTCACAAAGGGGGAGTGTGGCATGACGTTCTACGCTTCAGACTCGCTGAACACGTTCAAGAAGGTTTCTGCCAAGCTCGAGACTTTTCCACCTTACACCAATTTCTATAATTTCTATACGCCGGCGCTCTACACCTGTTCAGAGTTTCCAGCGAACAGCAGATATCTCAAAATAGAGTTCAATGGTGGCTCCGAGCTGAGCAGGGTGGAGATTATTTACGACAGGATACACGAACCAAATCCAGAAATCGTAACGCTCGCACAGGAAAAGTGAAGGCAGCCGCATCTCGTTTTGACGACACGTTCCCATAGACCCGAAGGCTTGACTATGAAACTGGTGACATTACTATTTGCTTTTGCTAATGTTGCGTGGGCGCAGGCCTTTTCCCACAGCTTTCTGGTAATGCCCGCTCTGTTTTCAGACAACATGGTCCTCCAGCAAAAGTCGAATGTTCCTGTTTGGGGGAAAGCCCTGCCTGGAGAACGAGTGGTTGTGAAAGCTACCTGGGGAGCGGCGGCAGCGACTATAGTCAAGTCGGACAGCAGCTGGGAAGTGCATCTGAAAACGGTGAAGGCGGGTGGGCCGTTCAAACTTCGAGTTTTTGTGGGCGATACCGCCATCGTTTACAAGAACGTGATGCTTGGAGAAGTGTGGCTCTGCTCCGGTCAGTCTAACATGGAGATCCCTCTCGAGGGGTGGCCGCCACAATACCCAATAAGAAACTCTGCGGAAGAAATACGGGATGCGAATTATCCGGACATACGCCTGTTCCATGTTGCAAGAGATTTCTCATCGGATCCTCAATCCAACTGCGTCGGATCATGGAACGAATGTAGTCCCAATGCGGTAGCATCGTTCAGCGCCGTCGGTTACTTCTTCGGGCGGGAATTGTACGAGAAATTACACGTCCCGATCGGTCTTATAATGTCTGTCTGGGGCGGGACAAAGATACAACCCTGGATCAGCGCCAGGTATTTGTCGGAGCTCCCTGACTACAGGCCGATAGCACAGAAGATCGCGAATGGGGCTGGCCTGATCGCCGCCCAGAAGATGTGGATACACACTCATCCTGTCATCAATACGGCGAAGAGGAATCCGGACAGCATGTACGTCGGGTTGAACTTCGGCGACGCCAGTTTGTCCGAAAAGAACTATGATGACTCAACATGGAAAACGATGAAGCTCCCCGTGTACTGGCAGATGACATCGGCCGGTATGTTCAACGGCGCCGTCTGGTTCAGGAAGAAAGTACGGATACCGAAAAGCTGGGTTGGTTCGGCGCTGGTGCTACATCTGGGGCCGATCGACGACATGGACGAGACATGGGTGGACGGCACGAAGGTAGGTGGATATCTGACGACAGGCTACTACGCCGACCCGCGTGTCTATGATGTACCGGCGGAGATTGTAACAGATACTTCTCTGACGATAGCAGTCCGTGTCCTCGACATCGGAGGTTTCGGAGGCATCTGGGGCGACGGTGTGAAGATGAAGATTAATCCCAAGTCCGACACTGCTCAGACGATCCCGTTGTCAGGCGACTGGAAGTATATGCCAGTCGCAGAATACGTCAACTCAAAGTTCTACGTGTACGGGCCAGACGGAGATTTCTATAAACGGCCGAGGCTCCCGTTCGTGTTTGACTATGACTCTCCAACCGTGCTTTTTAACGGAATGATCGCGCCGATTATCCCTTACCATATAAGGGGAGTCATCTGGTACCAGGGTGAGTCAAACTCCGGCGCTCCAAGCGATTACAATAACTACAAATACCTCTTCCCTTTGTTGATAAAGAACTGGCGAGCCGACTGGATGGAAGGGAACTTCCCGTTTTATTGGGTTCAGATCGCGCCCTTCAACTATGGCCCTACCGCAAAATCCTACGTGGTGCGCGCCGCCCAGCTTAAGACGCTTTCGGTTCCGAATACAGGCATGGCCGTCACGCTCGATATAGGTACGGTAAATAATATTCATCCGCCTGATAAGCAGGATGTCGGACATCGTCTCGCGCTTTGGGCGCTCGACAAAACATACGGCGAGCGACTTTTCTATTCCGGCCCGCTTTACAGATCGATGAGCGTGAAGGGGAACAAAGCGATAGTCTCTTTCAAGTATGTGGACGGCGGACTTGTTTACAAACCTCTTAACGGAAGTTCGAACTTTATCATTGCCGGTAAGGATAGCAATTTCTTCGAGGCGGAAGTGAAGGTTGTTGGGAAGACGCTTGTCGTTTATAGCCAGAACGTGAGACACCCCGTTGCCGTCAGATATGCCTGGGGAAATACCGAAGAAGCGACGTTGTTTAACAAAGCGGGACTGCCTGCTTCTACATTCAGGACTGACGATTGGCCGCAGTAAGTTTCTAACCGTCAAATGAAGATTGCTTTTCCATGCCAGGGCAGAAGGGTATGAAACCCAAGAGGTCAACTATTTTTATCTTTAGCTTATATTGTCTTTCGATGGACGTCCCCAAGAATCTTTGATTGCTACTAACTGAGACGGCAGACATGAAGGCCGTCTGAAAGGGAACAATGCAGCTACCAGCCCGATTCAGCGCACTCTTGCTTATAACATTCTCATCTTTGAATCTTTTCGCTCAAAACACAATTACCCGTCCACCGGCAATTCCCCTGATGGTAACCGATCCGTATTTCAACGTCTGGTCGTTCGCCAGCAATCCCGCGGACGATTACACGCGCCATTGGACCGGGAACACGATGGGAGTGTGTCTGATGATGAAGATAGACGGAAAGGCTTACCGCGTCGTCGGGAGCAACGAGCAGTCGCTTCCCGCTCTCCATATTAAGGAGACTATCGTCGGTCCGACTCAGACTCGATATGTTTTCGATCAGTCGGGGATAGAGCTTCAACTGATTTTCACGACGCCGCTCCTTCCAGATTCCCTTGACCTTATTTCAGAAGACGCATCCTATTTAACATGGAGAGTCCATTCGATAGACGGCCAAAAGCACGATGTCTCTCTGTATTTCGACGGCGATGGCGAGTTTTGTCTAGATAACCCGAACGAGAAAGTTGTTTGGGGACGACTGAATCTTCCGGGCATAGACGTAATGCAAATGGGATCCCAAAGACAAGATGTCCTCGGAAGCAGGGGCGACAGGGTCCAGATAAACTGGGGATACGTTTATTTCTGCTCGCCGAAGGATCAGAAAGCCGAAAGCGTGATTGCGCCCGCAAACGCCGCACGCGATGCGTTCGTGAAAAACAGCACGCTCCCGTCGTCGGATGATTTCAACATGCCGGTGCAGGGGAATGACGGTTGGCCGGTGGGAGCTTACGTCTTTAACCTCGGCGAGGTCGGATCGCAAGCCAGGGAGCGGTTTGTCATGGTCGCCTATAATGAAATCTATTCTATAGACTTCTTCCGCAGGGAGCTTCCTGCCTACTGGAAGAGAAACGGAAAGCCAATCTCGGAAATGATAACCGAGCGCGTGGATGAGTACGGCAAGTTGATGGATGAATGCCAGTCTTTCGATAGTCGACTTGTCGCGGCGCTCGCGGAAAAAGGAGGGAAGGACTACGCTTCCATCTGCGCGCTTGCGTACCGGCAGGTGTTCGGGGCGACAAAGCTCGTGGCGGACGCGGATGGGACACCGATGCTCTTCACCAAAGAGAACTCAAGCAACGGATGCATCAGCACTGTGGATGTCATTTATCCGACGGCGCCTTTCTTCATGTATCTTAACAGCACACTGTTAAAAGCGATGCTAACGCCGGTGTTCAAGTACGCGGAGATGCCGAGATGGAAATTCCCCTTCGCCCCGCACGATCTCGGGACTTATCCTGACGCTAACGGCCAGGTGTACGGCGGTGGAGAAAAGAGCTCCGTTGACCAGATGCCGGTCGAAGAATCGGGGAACATGATCATACTGACCTACGCCGTGTGCAGAGAGGATAACAACGCGAGTTATGCCGAAAAGTACTGGCCCAGCCTGAAAAAATGGGCGGATTATCTGAAGAAGGAAGGGCTCGATCCGGCTAACCAACTTTGCACTGACGACTTCACCGGTCATCTGGCGCATAACGCGAACCTGTCGGTGAAGGCTATCGTGGCGCTCGGATGCTTCTCCAGGATCTGCGAGATGGCGGGCAAACCGGAGGAGGCGAAAGAATTCGGAACGCTTGCCCGAAGCTACGCGAAGGAATGGGCGGTGATGGATATCGATGGGGACCATTACAAGCTGGCTTTTGACAAACCGGGCACCTGGAGCGAAAAGTACAATATGGTTTGGGATCGAATATTCGGGCTGCACTTGTTTTCGCCGGATGTCTACAAAAGAGAACTCGCGTTCTACTTGACGAAGCTGAACAAATATGGGCTGCCGCTCGACTCTCGCGCGACGTTTACCAAACCCGAGTGGATGACGTGGGTGGCGACGATGTATCCCAACCTCCAGGATTTCGAGATCTACATGCATAAAATTGTCGAGTATCTGAACAATACTCCCGACAGGGTCCCGTTCAGCGATTTGTTCGACACTAAAACAGCGAAGCAGGTCATGTTCCAGGGGAGAAGCGTGGTCGGGGGAATTTACATCAAGATGCTAAGCAAATAGGAGCGATTTTAAATGACACGAAAATTATTTGTACTACTGACTCTCTCGCTCGTAATCTCTTCAATGGCACTTGCTCAGAAGCCAGACTCGCAAAACGCGTGCGCGGTCAGAGTGGAAGGGGGAAGCGTAAGCATCTATTACGGAGGAAAAGCAAGGCTGAGTGGCGGGTTACCTCTCCTGCAGTCGGGCAATTCATCGATAAAGAGCGTCTCGCAGTCGAACGAAAGAATTAAATTCGAAACATCGTTGAAGCCGATAGACGTAAACGTCGTGCCGGGGAAGACCGGCGACGTAGTATCGTTATTCCTCTCTCCGAACGGCAACGAATCCGACAGCGGGAACAATTTTGTGGGATTCTTCTTCAAGGAGGTCCCGGGTTTC
>JAJYRM010000091.1 GCA_021794075.1 Bacteroidota bacterium
CATCAGCGTGTGAGTGACCCTTTCGCCAAGCGCCAGCGTTTGCCGGAGCGACGTGCCGGGAACTTCCTCCATATGAACTATGTAATTGCCTTCTCTGAATTGCGGAAGGAAGGAGCCCTTGAAAGTCGGCACGAGCAGGATTCCCGCGATTATCAGAATTGTGACGCCTGTGATAACGGCTCGAAAATGAGTCTCAACCGACGAGAGCAAGTCCCTGTATCTATTTTTCAGCCATGCCGTGAGGCGTGGCTCGGCATCGATGACGTGCGAGCGGCCGAGCAGAAGGAGGCACATCGCAGGCGTGACGGTGAGCGCGAAAAGGAGAGAGGCTAATATGGCGAAAATGTAAGCTAGGGCGAGGGGCGAGAAAAGCCTTCCTGCCAGGCCGGTCATCGTCAACACCGGAAGAAAAACTAGTATTACGGCGAACGTGGCATACACCACGGCACTTCTGACTTCGATCGACGCATCCAGGACAACGCGGAGGAGCGGTCTCTGGTTTGCCGAGAGTTTGTTTTCGCGGAGGCGACGTAGAATGTTTTCAACGTCTATGACAGCGTCGTCAACCACTTCGCCGATCGCTATGGCGAGCCCGCCAAGCGTCATTGTGTTCAGACCGTAACCGAGAAATTGCAAAACTATTACCGCCGTGAGAAGAGAGAGGGGGATCACGGTTAGCGAGATTGCCGCAGTTCTAAAATTGAATAGGAATAGGAGGAGTACGAAGACCACGAGTATGCCGCCGAGAAGGAGGGAAGTCCCGATATCGTGAACTGCCGCGTCGATGAAGTCCGAAGCGCGGAAGGCATTGCGATGTACGATTACCCCTTCCGCCTGAAGCGTGGGGATTAGTTCGTTGAGGGCCTTATCTACTCGTCTTGTAACGACGAGTGTATTCGCGCCGAACTGGTCGGATATTTGCATGATGATGCCTATTTTGCCCATCACCTGAGCCGCGCCAATTGACGGTGCGGGCGCGACTACTACTTTGGCAATATCCTTTAAGAGTACCACTGCGCCGTTCTTCTTTAAGACCACGGCATCACCGAGCTCAGAAGGTGTCAGCGATTGACCTTCGGTCTGAATGTTTATACGTTGGTTACGTGTGTCGATGAAGCCGGCACCCTCGACCCCGGTGGCCTTTTTCGCGGCATCTATTACATCGTTTATAGACAATCCGTATTTAAGAAGGAGAGCAGGCTTCACCTGTACCTGCAGTTGCTTCACCCCCCCGCCGAAGGTGACAACTTTTGCCACGCCTGGCACTGCGAGAAGACCAGGTTTGAGTGTCCATTCTGCCGCAGTCCTCAGCTGCATCAATGAAAGTGAATCAGAAGTGAGTCCGATTGCCATGATTACGCTCAATGACGAAGTCAGAGGAGTGATAACTGGCGGCTGCGCGCCCGCCGGTAGCCGTCCCGCGATCTCGGAGAGTCGTTCCGCGACGAGCTGTCTGTCGAGGTAGATGTCGGTGCCGGATTTGAAAGTAATCTTGACAATCGAGATCCCCTGTATCGAGTTCGACATCAACGTGCGAACGCCGACAGTGCCGTTCACCGCTTCCTCGATCGGTTGCGTTATGAGGAGCTCGACCTGTTTGGGGGAAAGACCGGGCGCCTCGGTCTGTATCTTAACTCGCGCCGGCGCAAATTGCGGAAAGACATCATATTTCGCGTTAGTCAGTTCGTAAATACCGTAGGCGAGAAGTAAGCAGGCTAAGGCGATGATTATTCCCCTGAACTTCAGGGAAAATCTAACGATCGAAGTCAACATTTAATTTGAGGCTTTGTGGATGGAGTTATTATTTATGAATTTGTAGGTCGACGCCCTAATCATCTCTCCCCAAGGCTGAACCTTTCAGCTGCTGAGAGAGAAGGATCTGCGCGCCTTTGACAACAACTTCGTCTCCGGGATTCAAACCGTGGTCGACGAACCACCCGTCCGTGGTGGGAATTGTTAGCGCGATTTCTTTCCTGGTGAATCTCGTGGCGCCGCTCTTGAGGAATATCCAGGCAACGCCATTATACCATACAACAGCAGAAGAAGGGATGGAGACGCCGCTCATTTTCTTGCCGCCATCAAGGTACGCGACTATATTAGCTCCCGTGGGGAGACTTGGCGAAACCGGAGCCTCATAGAAGTAACTTACCCCCTGGATCTCTGGGTTGGAAACTGGAGACATTGAGATAAGACTTGCTTGGATCATGTTGCCGTTTGTGCCTTTAACAAGCGCCGTGCGTGGGGCCTTGTTCGAGTTAACTCCTTCCTGCATCGTAACGAGCACTATGGCCATTTCATTACTCATTAACTTCCTAACGAATGAGGAGCCTGAAGTAACCCAAGCTGAGATTCGGTGCCCCCATTCCTCCGTGAGCCTCCCCTTGAGGCCGGATAGATTGTCGAATGCCGATTCACTGTCGGCGAGGTCGGAATAATATGCCGCCTTCGCGTCCTGCAACTGTTCAATAGAAACGTACTTTGTCGACTTGAACAGGAGTTTTGCCCTCGCGTATTTGTTTCTGGAGATCTCTAGTTGGAAAATGGATTTTCTTGCCGTGGCTTTGGCAGCTTCGTACTCTGTTACCAGAGATGTCAGATTTCTCAGATCGAGTACCGCCCCGTAGACTTTTTCTGAACGCGACTCCCGTACAGATGAAAGCAATCGCGCGGAAATTCCCGATAGCTGCTGGCTGCTTCTTCGGACGGTCAGCGCATATTCTGAAGTGCCCCCATCATTCGAGCTGACTTCGGCGTGCGCAATCTTGAGCGCCTCTATTCTGTTTTCGTCCTGCCGACCGACGGTTCCTCCGACTAATTTAACCGCATACAGGGCGGAGAGAGAAAAGGCGACTACGACTAGAATTCTAAATATTTTTCGACGAACCATTTGGCAATCCTAATTATTAAGCACTTCAAAGTAATAATGGATTGCTTACTGGAGTCTTACGGATAGATTACAGAATTGTCATCTTCGGGCCGGAGGTTTGCGATGATACGTTGAACCTGGGGCTATGCTTCATGCTTATTTCGCTGCTATTGTCTCATTGTTTGGCAAATCTGATTGGGCGGGACAAATGAAATCCGCGGTCCCGCCATCGGGTAGGTTGGTTGTATTTCGAATTGCAGTTATCGCGACGTCGGTTTCGATCCCTTTGTTATCGGATAACCCTTCTTGATCCAATCCCTCTCAAAGTTGATCGGAATGTAAAGCGTTTTAACGTTCCTGAATCCGAGATGGCTCAGAAACGCGTACGCGGGGCGGACATTCGGGCACTCGGGCCAAGGGCAGCATCCGCAATAAATTACGATCATCCTGTCTTTGGGAACATCTTTCACCGCGGCCCTGAGTTTCTTGATCCCATCGGGTCTCATAGCCGGTCCTGCGTGGATCGCCCCGTCGATGTGCCCGCTATCGTAGAGAAAACTAAAGCCTACCTGGAGTACGAATGGCCTTTCTTGTGAGGTGCCCGAGAGCAGCGTGAGGAGTTGTTTTGGTTTAATGACATCTTTTGCATTCAACTCTGAGTCTTTTTGAGCGGCCAGCGCTCCATTTGCGTAAAAAGCAAGTGAAGCAAATGTTATCGCGATTATTGTCAGACTGATTCGTTTAATCATTTCAGGATGTATCCTTTCCATCTTAGTCGTTCTTCGCAAAGTTCTTTTAAAAATGATAGCCACAATTTTCAATTATTGAAACGCATCTTTCTTTCCAATCGTTCAGCCAGGCTCGGCGTAGCTTGTTACTCTTACTTGAACGAAAAAGAAAGTGGAGCTGTAATTCGCGCAACAGATGCAACCGGCAATTGATGGCCACATCTGGGCGACCTGCTCGCCATAATGCATCGAATCTGTCTGATGCCTCTCGACGTTTGACCCCGTCCGTCAAAGACAGTATAATAAGACAAACGGAGACGGAGAGAGTGCGAAAAGAAGCAGGGTAATAAGGCCCTCGCTCGCCGCTCGCTCCATTAATTCAAATTATGAGGAGAGGGAATGGGAAATCCGATTAAGAGTCTCACTACTTACCTGAATTTCATGGGAGATTGCGAAGAGGCATTGAATAGATACGCGCAGATTTTCGGCGGCAAGGTCACGATAGGCAATCGGTACGATAATCCAGCGATGAATGTTCCGAGGGAATTTCATGACAAGGTCCTTCACGCGACACTTGAGTTCGGCGGGATCACTATCATGGCTTCCGACATCATTCCTAAGAGCCGAAAGGATGCCGGTACGGGAACCGGAGACGCCGCTCTTTCACTTGATGTTTCCGATTCTCAAACCGGTGAAAAAATCTTCGCGCAGCTCGCTGAGGGTGGTACAATCGGCGTTAAGTTCGAGAAACAGTTCTGGGGAGCATGGCACGGCAACCTCCGTGATAGATTTGGCATCCGCTGGATGATTAATTCTGCCGGTTAGCGAGGCAAAATCTTCCAAAATTTCGAACCCTCAAGATGGCTTACTGTGGTTCATTGTTTGCCAGCCAATTAAAGCTTGAGCACGAAAGAAATAGGGATCGGGAGCGCTTTTATTTAAGTACTCGGTGAGGCGAAGAAAAATAATTTGGCGTTTGTTATCTTTGAACGGAGACGAGGTCAAGAGTGCGCACGGCCGGAGGAGAATAAGATCCCCCGAACCGATTTTGAACCATAATTTCTAAGGAGCAGTACATTGTGCGCATTCGTAATTCTTTTACCGGTTTTAGGGTTGGCTTTATTCTGGCTCTTGCCATTGCCAGCCGCCATTGCGATTTATGCTGTGGTACTGACCATTTCTGTTTGGGTGTTTCGGTCGGTCAGGAAATCCATTGCTAACCTGTGGAATAAGCCGGGGAAAGGTCAATCTTGAATGGAAGTCATTCGATGTGTGTTTTCAAAAAAGGAGATAATAACAGCCATGAAATTTAATCGTAGGATCATGACAATCGGAGCCGGCGTCGCTTTCGCGGCCGTCTCGTTGTTCTTAACAGCGTCGTCCATGAACCGCGGCGGACAATCGGATTACAAAGAGGGGAAGACGGTTTACGACACATATTGCGTGGCGTGCCACGGCATGGATGGCAACGGGAACGGGCCGGACGCACACCTTCTCAAGGTGAAACCGACTGATTTCAGGAAGGGTGTGTTCAGGTTCAAGTCGACCGCGGGAGCGGCTCTCCCGACAAAAGGTGACATCATCAGGACACTCGAGCTCGGAGTAAGGACAACCGCGATGCTACCCCAGCTCCAGCTTAGCCGCGAACAGATGGAGGACGTTGCAGGTTACGTGATGTCCTTCTGCCCGAAGTTCAGGACCGAAAAGCCCGGTAAAGTCGTCCCTATTCCGGCCGCCCCGCCGAAGACTGCCGCGATGATCAAAGATGGGAAGTCTCTCTTCACAACATGCGCCGTGTGCCATGGCGTCAATGGCGAAGGCGATGGCCCCATTGCCGCGACGTTGAAAGACGATAACGGCAGGCCGATCAGGCCAGCGAACCTCACGGAACGACCGCTCAAGCGTTCGAACACGCCGGACGAGATGTACCGCACGATTGCCTGTGGCGTCAACGGCACGCCGATGGCTTCGTTTGCCGCCTCGTTCAAACCTAAGCAGATCTGGTCGCTCGTGTATTACATCGAGAGTATCACCAGGAATCCGAATCCTGGGAAGAAGCTGGTTGGCGAGGAGAAGATCGGCGCGAGGATCGACAAGGCCGCTTACGAAGCGTGGATGAAGAGCGGGAAGTAAGCGCTTATGTTTGTGTGTGCGGCGCCGGTCATTCTGAATCGACGCCGACACATCTAAGCTTGCGTGGGAACGAAATGCCTGCTTTTCTGTTCTTTTAGTATAATGGTTAACGAGTGACTTGAAAATCAATTAGGAGCTAGAAAAGCTATGAAGTTCAAGAGTACACCTTTTACTACCGCAGCTGCTATCGCGGTCTTCGTTGTTTCGGTCCTTTCGTTGGGAGCATATCTGCGGACCAGCCAGCAGGAGTCCGACCACGCTCTCGGTAAGAAGGTCTATGATACTTACTGCGCTTCATGTCACGGCATGAACGGAGATGGCAACGGTCCGGATGCCGTGCTGATGAGTCAGAAGCCGTGCGATTTCAGGGATGGTGTTTATCAATTTAGGTCGACCGCTCGTGGAGACCTCCCTCTTAAGAGTGATATTATTTACACGCTTGAACATGGTGTAAGGACGACTGCGATGCTGCCGCAGCTTCAGCTTACGCACCATGAGATGGAGGCGGTGGCCGGTTACGTCATGAGTTTCTCCGACAAGTTCAAACTTGAGCCCGCCCCCACTGCTGTCATGATACCAGCGGCTCCGGCGAAGACTGATGAGTTGGTACAGGATGGAAGGCATCTCTTTATGAATGCGTGTGCCGTGTGCCACGGTACTGACGGGGAAGGTGACGGCCCAGTCGCCGGATATCTGAAAGACTATAAGGGGCGCCCGATCACGCCTGCCAATCTTACCGTGAGGCCGCTCCGGCAGGCGAATACCCCTGATGAACTTTACAAGAGAATCGCAACTGGTCTGAATGGTACTCCAATGGCGGGTTTCAATAACGCGTTCACGCATAAGCAGATCTGGTCGCTGGTTTACTATATCGAGAGCATCGCTTCGGTCAATGAAGCTTACGGCAAGAACGGTCCCGAGCTTGTGGGAGAGGAAGTGATCGGCAAAGATGTTGATCCATCAGCCTACGAAGCGTGGGTGAAACAAGGGATGAAATAGTAATTGCAGGTAGGGATGAGCTCCGGGACACGATTGAAACGAATGAGATCATCTTGGCTGCTAAAGACATAGATCCAATACATCCGTGTCATCAGGAGCGATGCTGACTTAGTTCGCATGATCCGTCTCCTTCGGTTTGAAAGTCAGCCTGAAAACGGGGGGGGGTCTGTACGATGTTCAAATGAGAAAGGGAGTATGAAAATGGCGAAAGATCCTGTATGTGGAATGGACGTGGATGAGAAGAAGGCCGCCGCAAAGAGCGAATATAACGGCGAGACTTATTATTTCTGCGCTGCTGGTTGCAAGGCCGCGTTCGACAAGGAACCGGAGAAGTACCTTGGTAAGGACCATGCGCACGAGCACGGTCACAAGCACTGAATTTCAGTGGGTGCGTAACCTTGTCAAGGACAGCCTCCTTGACAAGGCTACCTTGCTGTACCATCGTCGTGAAGCCTCCCGACCCGGTTCCAGTGTGAACCTCTCACTTTGAAAAAAGTCCGTTCTCTCCTTTTATTGTTAGAATCATGACAATCCAGCTTCACCAATTCATAGACCGCTGTTACGAACAGGTTCCTGAATTATGGAATTACAAATGGCCCTGGGAAATGACAGCTGATGCCTCCGATATCGTTGCAAAGATCGTCGAGCGCCTGTCTGATGCGGATTATCGGATTGAAGGAAATACCGCAATTCACAAAACGGCTGTCATAGAGAAAGGCGCTGTGCTCAAAGAGGCAGCATTTATTGGGAAGGGGTGTCATGTCGCGGCCGGCGCCTATATTCGCGGCGGAGTGTATCTTGGCGAAGGGGTCAAAATCGGTCCAGGATGCGAACTGAAATCGAGTTTCATATTCGACAAGTCAAGACTTGCTCATTTTAATTACGTCGGCGATTCAATTGTTGGCGCAGATGTCAACTTCGAGGCGGGCGCAGTCGTGGCTAATTATTTCAATGAAATGGAAAGAGATATCGAGCTTAATATCGATGGCGAAGTCTTGACTACAGATGTAAGAAAATTCGGTGCTATCGTGGGTGACCATGCAAGGATAGGTGCAAACGCCGTGCTGGATCCGGGATCGGTTCTCAGACCGGGTCAGATTGTCGGAAGGCTGGAGCATTTCTCAAAGCCGCAGAGGTAAGAACGCGTCTTTCATTTAGCGTAACAATTTCAATCTTGCTCGACAACCTATTTGAAAAGCAGGGGGAAGGCAACCGCGCCCACGAGGCTTCCGACGAAATTGACAACGTCGTTGTTTATCCAATGATAACCTGAGATCAGGTTTGTCGCGTTCCCTTCGCAGTGTTCTTTTCGCTCAGTAATTTTCCCGCATCTGGGGCATTTGTACTGCGACTGGAAACTTCCCCCCACAACGCTGTCGGCGAGACTCCCTATGGCCCCGCTCAGTGCGCCTGCCGCTATGAAGCGTAATGGAAAGAGTGCGTATCCTCCCGAGAATGGTAGTGATAATGACGCGAGTATCGCCGCTGATAATAGCCCCGTCGTCGTGCCAAGATATGAAACTGCACCCGACATACCCTTTTCGACTCTCTTCCAAAGTGAGATCGAGAAGGGATTGCCTCTCGAAAAAACTCCGAGCTCAGTCGCCAGGGTGTCTGCCGTCGCGGCGGTGAGGGAACCGATATACGCAAGGTACCAATTGTGGCCCGGAAGCATAATGCTGAGAATAAGTATGATCAGCCCCACTCCTCCGTTTGCAAATACCTGTCCGGCATCCCTTGTATGACTCTTTTCGTAAAGGAGGTTGTAACCTGCCTTAGCTCTGACGAATAATCTCGAAGCACCGCTTCCGATGACGAAGAAAAGAAGTACCGGAATTGTCCATTGCCAGCCACCCAGGCCGAAGATAAATCCACCCATAACAAACGTCGCTACGGCTCCATCTGTGGTTAGAAGCCTGAGTTTATACGATAAGAATGCCACGACTACGGCCAGCCCTTCTCCTATCATGAAAATCCTGAAAAGTTGCAAATCGTGTGTGGCGATATAGAGTAGGAATCCGGCGAAAAGGGGGACGGAAAGGTTATCTGTTGCTTTCGGGGAGATCAATTCGACCGCCGATACCATCACCCCAATCGAGATGCAAACACTTACTACATCAAACAGTGGGAGCGCCGAAATACCGTTTCCAAACGCATGGAAAAAAAAAGAGCCTGCCAAAGCAGTTATGGATGCGACGACCGCCATCGCCAGAGTGCCCTCAAATGTCTTCATTCCTCCGAACGCGCGCACCTGGTGCCCCTGGTCAAACCAGGTACCTGCGATAGCTGCTGCCGGGTCTGCTAATCCCATTATCAACATAGCCGTCGATACGATGAACGGACTTCGGTTCCACAGAAGGAGGACAAGTATCAAAAATGAAATCGGATAGTATACAGTGCCGAGATTTCTGCGGTCCAAGTTCATGCCGGTAAACATACCTGCCTTCACCGAAATCAAATTGATTATGATAAACACGCCGGCGAGTAGAGCCGGATAAATTCTCGAATGGAAGAGTAGGGGAGCGAAGAAGATTACGATTGCCACGCCCGCGTGGACAAACATGCGTGTCTTCTTTGGCTCGATTTTGAATCGCTTCTTTGCCTGATCTGCGGCCATCACCAAGAGAGTCAGACCGATGAAGATCGAAAAGAAATTCAAGGGTTCGTTCATGCGCAAAAAACTAATCAGCGAAGGATGAAAAAACAAACAGGCCGGATTAGCCGATAACCGTCTCCAGCATAGTACGTTCCCTTTCGGTGCTGTCTGCCGCCTTTGCAGTTCCTGGTACGGTTGCTTAAATTTTAAAAAAGGATTTCCGCATGTCTCGACTCGATTCCAAAAGAACTTTAGGACTTGACGGATCATCCCTGACAATCGAGAGTGCCTACCTTGCGGAGAAGGAGAGAGCGCGACTCACTCTTTCTCAACTAGCCGTCCGAAACATGGAACGGTCACGCAGGCAGGTCGAGAAGTGGCTTGCGAGCGACGAAGTCATCTATGGGGTGACGACCGGCTTCGGTGAGTTTGCCACGGTGAAGATACCTCACGATAAGATCAGGGAATTGCAGCTGAATCTCATCAGGAGCCATTCGGCGGGAACAGGCGACCCGCTTCCGCCTGATATCGTCAGGCTGATCATCCTTCTAAGGGCGAATGCCCTGGCAAAAGGATACAGTGGGATTAGGCCGAAAGTGGTACGCCAGCTCTTAAGTATTTTCAACCTTAATCTGGTCCCGTTCATTCCGGCTAAAGGATCGGTCGGAAGCAGCGGCGACCTCGTGCAGTTGGCTCATCTCGTGCTCGCAATGGTTGGAGAAGGTAGTTTTGTCGAAAACGGAAGGCTTGTACCGGCGGCAGCTGTTCTGAAGAAGCACGGCCTGGTTCCGATGGAACTCGGCGCGAAGGAGGGGCTCGCGCTCGTGAATGGCACACAAATGATGGGGGCTTTCGCGGTTCATTGTACCTATGAGGCAATTCAGCTTTCGAAGCTATTCGATATTACCGGCTCGTTGAGCGTCGAAGCGCTCCGCGGTACGGATGTGGCATTCGATGAGCGGATTCACAGGCTGAGACCATACGTTGGCCAACTGACTTCCGCGAGGAACGTCAGAAAGCTTCTGAAGGGGAGCGAGATAAGGAAGTCGCACATTCATAATGACACTCGGGTTCAAGACGCTTACTCGCTTAGGTGCATGCCGCAGGTCCACGGAGCGGTTCGGGACGCGATAGAATTTTGCCGGCGGCAGGTGAACGTGGAAATAAACTCGGCAACGGACAATCCTCTCATCTTTCCCAAGGATCGGATCCATCTCGAAGGAGGTAATTTCCATGGCGAACCGCTGGCGCTCTCTATGGACTTCCTCGCGATCTCCCTGAGCGAGTTCGCGGGCATTGCCGAACGGAGGGTGGAGCGGATGGTAAACGGCCAGCTCAGCGGGCTCCCAAAATTCCTGAGCGAAAATGGCGGCCTTAATTCCGGTATGATGATAGCGCAATACACCGCGGCATCTCTTGTAAGCGAGAACAAGGTGCTCGCGCATCCCGCGAGCGTCGACTCGATACCGACAAGCGCGAATCAGGAGGACCACAATTCGATGGGCTCCATCGCTGCGCAGAAATGTTTTCAAGTCCTCGAGAACGTCTGGCGCGTGGCCGCGATCGAACTACTCGTCTCCTGCCAGGCGATTGACTTTTCCCGGAAAATTGGAGGAAGCGGCAAGAGCCTCAAGGCTGGCGCCGGTACAGAAGCCGTCTACCATCTGGTCAGAAAAAGCATAAGTCACATGAGTCATGACAGGATACTTCACAGCGACATAGAGAAAGCTGTGCGCCTCCTGAAATCGGGAAATGTTATCCGCGCGGCGGAACGTGCCGTCGGAGGTCTCGATTGACTTTAGAATAAAAAAGGAGAAATCGAATGAATATAACCTTTCAAGTCAGTCTGTACCCCATTGCTCAGAAGGAGTTCAAGCCACCCATAGATAATTTCATAAAAGAGCTGAAAGACGACGGAATAAATGTAACGGTTCATGAAACATCGACAATTGGAACCGGAGACTCTTCAAGAATCTTCGATTCCCTCAAGAAGGCGTATGAATCGGCGGCCAAACTGGGTGATGCGGTAATGGTACTGACCGTCGTCAACGGCGCCCCGACAAAAAAAGAGTTGGACAAGCTGAATGGTTGAAAGGCGAATGCTGCAGCCAATGCCCTCGCTTCGTAATAGTAAATTCTTTATTGATAGGAGATGAATTTCTCTTTCGAGGATACAAAAAATGGAGAATCTGATGTCTTTGCCCGAAATTGCGATTCAAGAAATGCCGAAAGTGCAGCTCCACGACCACCTGGACGGCGGCGTGCGTCCGGACACGGTAATTGAGCTGGCGAAAGAGCAAAAGTATAACAAGCTTCCAACGCAGGACCCCGGTGAGCTCGGCGAATGGTTCCATCGCGGCGCGAACAGGGGAAGCCTTCCCTTATATCTGGAAGGGTTCGCCCACACGTGCGGCGTGATGCAGACGGCGGACGCACTGGAACGTGTCGCCTACGAAATGATGGAGGACATGAAGAAGGACGGCGTGGTTTATGCCGAAACGAGATTCGCGCCAGTCTTTCATACCGATAAGGGCCTTCATTGGGAAGATGTCGTCAACGCGGTGCTTCGAGGCCTAGAGAGAGGCAAGAAAGATTTCGGCGTAGGATATGGCCTTATTATTTCCGCGATGAGAAACATGAAGCTCAGCGAGGAAATGGCGCAACTCGCGGTTGATTTTCGAGAACGCGGGGTCGTGGGATTTGATCTCGCGGGCGAGGAAGGCGGCTACCCACCGAAGAAGCACGTCGAGGCGTTCCACTACATCCAAAGACAAAACTTCAATATCACTATACATGCGGGCGAAGGATTCGGGAAGGAGTCGATATGGCAGGCCATACAGTGGTGCGGCGCTCACAGGATAGGGCATGCGACCAGGCTCATCGAGGATATTGTCATGGCTGACGGGAAAGTTGTGAAGCTCGGAACATTGGCCCAGTACGTCCTCGACAAGCGGATACCGCTCGAGATATGCCTCAGTTCAAATGTACACACGGGAGCGGCAAAAAGTATCGAGGAACATCCATTCAGGATTTATTACAATGAGAAGTTCAGAGTCACACTGAACACTGACAACCGGCTCATGAGCGCTACGACACTGTCCAAGGAATTCAATATTGCCGAAAGAGTGTTCCATCTTAGCTTTGGTGAGATGGAGAAATTGACGATCAACGCGATGAAGAGCGCTTTCATTCCATACGGAGATCGCATACGAATTATATATGAGGTAATCAAACCGCGCTTCAAGTCCATCAGGGAAAAATACAAGATAGACGGTGAGGCGCCGTACGGAGGGAGTCCCGCGAAAATTTAGGGCTCGAATAGTGCGATCCAGTTCCATGATGCGGCTTACAATCACAAACCTGTAACCGTGCCGCAAACGCGTCGAGAGCGGATAAATACTCGATTGCAAAGCGGACTAGAAATCGGAGACAAAACATGTCTATCGAAGAGAAACATATCAATGGAAAGACATCCCGTGTAATTCATGCTCCCAGAGGAACGCAGCTCAACACGAAGGGGTGGCAGCAGGAAGCGGCGCTCAGAATGCTCATGAACAATCTCGATCCGGACGTGGCCGAGAAGCCGGATGAGCTGATAGTCTACGGCGGAAGCGGTAAGGCCGCGCGGAACTGGGAAGCCTTCGACGCGATAGTGGCGACGCTTAAGCGTCTTGAAAATGACGAGACTCTCCTAGTTCAGTCTGGGAAACCTGTAGCGGTCTTCAAGACATACGAAGAAGCGCCACGCGTATTGATCTCCAACGCCATGCTCGTACCAGCGTGGGCTAATTGGGACGAATTCAGACGCCTGGAGACGCTCGGTCTGACGATGTTTGGCCAGATGACAGCCGGGAGCTGGATTTATATCGGCACGCAAGGGATTCTCCAGGGGACTTACGAGACATTCGCGGAGGCGGCGCGAAAGCATTTTGGAGGAACCCTGTCTGGAAGATTCGTGCTCACGAGCGGACTTGGCGGCATGGGTGGAGCTCAACCTCTAGCGGCTACAATGAACGGCGCAGCATTCCTCGGGATAGAAGTCGACAGAAACAGGATCGAACGCCGGCTTAAGACCGGGTACCTCGACAGGATGAGCGAAAACCTTGACGAAGCTCTTTCTATCGTGCTCGACGCGAAGGAGGGAAAGCGACGGCTGTCGGTTGGACTTCTCGGCAACGCCGCCGACGTCATTCCGGAAATCGCGAGGAGAAAGATTATTCCGGATCTCTTGACCGACCAAACTAGCGCGCACGACACTTTAAATGGCTACGTGCCATCCGGGATTCCTTATGAAGCGGCCATCGATTTGCGGAAGAAGGATCAGGCGAAATACATCTCCATGGCTCAAGCTTCGATAGTGAAGCAAGTCAGAGGCATGCTTCAATTGAAGCGCGCGGGGGCGGTCACCTTCGATTACGGTAACAACATACGAGGTGAAGCGAAGGCGCATGGCGTTGATGACGCATTTGAAATTCCGGGATTCGTTCCCGAGTTCATCCGGCCGCTCTTCTGTGAAGGGAAGGGGCCGTTCCGATGGGCCGCGCTCAGCGGAGACCCTGAAGATATTTATGTCACCGATGAAGCTGTTATCAAGACCTTTCCAGAAAATAAATCGCTCATCAATTGGATCGAGAAGGCGAGAAAGTTTGTTCATTTCCAGGGGCTCCCTTCCAGGATATGCTGGCTTGGATACAAGGAACGCGATAAAATGGGGTTGATCTTTAACGACCTGGTGAAGTCTGGAAGGGTGAAGGCCCCGATCGTCATAGGCCGGGACCACCTCGATGCGGGGAGTGTGGCTTCGCCGAACCGCGAGACGGAGAAAATGAAGGATGGCTCAGACGCAATCGCAGATTGGCCGGTCCTCAACGCGCTCCTTAATGCCGTCGGAGGGGCCAGCTGGGTTTCTGTTCACCATGGAGGCGGCGTCGGCATCGGACTTGCCATTCACGCGGGCATGGTTATCGTGGCTGACGGAACCGATTCAGCAGCGAGACGGTTGAAAAGAGTGCTGACTTATGATCCGGGCCTCGGCGTCGTCAGGCACGCGGACGCGGGATATGAAACCGCAATCGATGTCGCAAGGGAAAAAAATGTAGATATGCCCATGATGAAAGCGAACACCAGATAAATGGATTTGAGCCGAAATTAAAGTGGCCTAAGTAATGGCATAATCTGTCCTCGACATAAAACAAACTGATATTGAAATGAAGCTCTACTATCATGCAACGGGTCACGGACACCCGCTCGTAATTCTTCACGGATTATTTGGCTCCGGCGACAATTTTTACACCCTTTCGAAATTTTTTGGAGAGAAGTTCAAGGTTTATGCGGTGGATCAGAGGAACCATGGCAGGTCTCCCCACAGCGACGTCTTCAATTATAAGGTGATGGCAGAAGATTTGTATAATCTTCTTGTCCACGAAGGAATAAGCTCGATACATCTTCTCGGACACTCAATGGGTGGCAAGACCGCCATGCGATTTGCGTTTGACTATCCGGATATGGTAGACAAGCTAATCATAGTCGATATAGGTCCGAAGGAATACCTGCCTCAGCACAACAAAATATTTGAGGCGCTCTTCTCGCTGAGACTGAGTGATTATAAGACTCGCGGAGAACTGGATGCGGTGCTCGCCGAGAGTATCCCGGATTATGCGGTGCGCCAGCTACTTCTAAAGAACGTCACCAGGGATGATTCGAGCGCGTTCAGGTGGAAGATAGATGTCAAGTCGATTCACAGAAACTATGACAACGTCAACGCCGCCTTGGCTTCGGAGCGGCCGTTCAATAAACCCGTACTGTTCATAAAAGGGGAGAAATCCAGTTACATACTGGAGCAGGACATTGCCGGCATCCAAAACGTGTTCCCACAGGCAAAGTTCGTGACGGTGGCCGGGGTGGGACACTGGGTGCACGCGGAAGCTCCTAAGACATTTGCCGAACTTGTAATGGAATTTTTAATTTAGTATCAGCGTTATGGGGTATAGTGTTTGCGGGTCGCATAGTCTGCGGCACGTTCAAGAATATCAAATCGGTTGGGAGGGAGCAGGCATGTCCGGCGCCGACCGATTGGAAGTAGTTAAACCAAAACTTAATTTAAATTCGCAGAGAAACCGGAGGAAACAATGGCAGTTGAAATCGGAAAAAAAGCACCTGACTTCAAACTTTACGACACAGACAGGAAAGAAAGGACTTTACAGGAATTTGCAGGCAAGAAGGTGGTCCTCGCGTTCTATCCCGGCGCGTTTACAGGAGTATGCACGAAAGAAATGTGCAGCTTCAGGGACTCAATGAGCAAGTTCAATAACGTCAACGCTCAGGTAATTGGCGTCAGTGTCGACCCGCCATTTTCAAACAAAGCGTTCGCTGACCAGAACAAGCTTGCTTTCCCCATCCTTTCAGACTTTAACCGTCAGGCTGTAAAATCTTATGATGCGTACCATGATAACTTCATTGGGCTAAACGGATACACCGCCGCGAAACGCGCCGTGTTTGTCCTCGACAAGGAAGGCATCGTGAGATACAAGTGGGTATCCGACAATCCTGGCGTCGAGCCGAACTACGACGAAGTGTTCAAGGCAGTAGAAGCCATAAAGTAACGGCTTCAACTGTCGGTGATCGTAGAGGCTCGCGCTTAAAAGGGCGAGCCTCTTTTTTCTAATCCGGATCAAAACAACTATTTACATATTCAAAACATCCCATCGGAGAAGCAAAATGGTTAAAGCGACAAAATCATCCTCCAAGTCTTCCGAGAGTGCGCCTATCGAAGGTCGAAAAGCGCCCGACTTCACTTTGAAAGCCGATAATGGCGAGACGGTCAAACTCTCCGCCCTTAAGGGCAAGACCGTCGTGCTCTATTTCTATCCCAAGGACGATACTCCCGGTTGCACAAAAGAGGCGTGCTCGTTCAGAGACGGCTTCAGTGAGATACAAAAGAGAGGGGCCGTTGTGCTCGGCGTAAGTCCCGATTCGGTCGAGTCACACAAGAAGTTCAAGGAAAAGTTCCATCTCAATTTCCCCCTTCTCAGCGATGAGGAGAAGAAAGTTGTGAATGCGTATGGGGTTTGGAAGGAGAAAGCGCTGTACGGGAGAAAATACATGGGCGTCGAGAGGACCACTTTCGTCATAGACGCCGATGGCAAGATCAAGAAGATATTTCCGAAAGTAAAAGTTGACGGGCACTACGAAGAGGTGCTTGTGGAACTCTGACAAGCGAACGCGTAGTCACCACATCAGGAGAATTTAATGAGTGAAGTAAAAGTCGATTTGGAACTCGAAGATTTGGTGCGTGAGTTTCTTTCCAAGCTCGGCGAAGATCCCGAGAGGGAAGGCCTCCTTAAGACGCCTTATCGGGTTGCGCGAGCCTACGAGTTTCTCACGAAAGGGTACAAGCAGGATATTGAGACGGTAATGAACAACGCCGTCTTCAAGGAAAAGTATAACCAAATTGTGATAGTGAAGGATATCGATTTCTATAGCCTTTGCGAACACCACCTCCTTCCTTTTTTCGGGAAGGTGCATATCGCATATATCCCCAACGGAAAGATCGTCGGCCTGAGCAAGATGCCGCGGATCGTAGAGGTGTTCGCGAGAAGGCTCCAGGTTCAAGAACGGATGACCGAGCAGATCGCCGAGACTCTGTACAGCTATCTTGAACCTCACGGGGTCGGTGTTGTGGTCGAGGGCCAGCACCTCTGCATGATGATGCGTGGAGTAGAAAAGCAAAACACGGTGGCCACAACCAGCGCGATGCTAGGCGAGTTCCACGAAGACGTGAAGACCAGAGAAGAATTTCTGAATCTGATAAGGCGGGGGAGTTGAAAGTTGAAGCTCAAGGATAGGGTTGCCGTTGTGACCGGCGCGAGCCGCGGCATCGGGCGTTCCATTGCGCTCCATTTTGCCGGCGAAGGAGCGAAGCTCGCGATATCGGGACGCGACCCTGATCGGCTGACCGAACTCCATGACGAGCTGCGCGCCAAGGGAAACGAGGTCATCTCCATCCTCGGTGATGTATCCAACGAGGCGGACGTCGTGAAACTCATCAAGGGCACGGTCGAGGCGTTCGGTAGAATAGACATACTAGTCAACAATGCTGGTTTCGGGATATTCAAGCCCGTTATCCAAATGAAGACAGAGGAGTTCGACTCGCTATTCGGCGTAAACATGCGGGGCGCTTTCATCGCGACGAGGGAGGCGCTTCGATACATGATCGCACAGAACGACGGCGTAATCATAAACATCGCATCACTTGCCGGGAAAAACGCCCTTGAGAACGGTGCGGCATATGCCGCCACGAAGTGGGCTATGATTGGTTTCGCCAAGAGCGTCATGCTCGAAGTTCGTAAGCACAACATAAGAGTCGTCACCATTTCACCGGGGTCAGTCGATACAGACTTCGGCCTTTCAAACCGTCACAACCGTGACAGAATTCTCAAGCCGGACGATGTAGCGGAGGCGGCGGTTCTCGCCGCGGGCTTACCGGCAACTGCGATGATGAGCGAAATTGACCTCAGGC
>JAJYRM010000092.1 GCA_021794075.1 Bacteroidota bacterium
ACATCCGCAACATAAACATGAGTTCGTACGCCAGCGGAGTCTATTTCTACCGCCTGACCGCCATTGGCGCCAACGGTGATCACTTCGTCGCAGTAAAAAAACTCCTGCTCATGAAGTGAGCGAGATATTATATCGTTTCCTGAATATCTGGATGGAGAGGGAGACCTGCTCTCCCTCGACTTTCCACCGGGCGCTCCATGCAAGCCTAGCTGGCGTACAAAGGATCCCACTTTAGGAAGGGGGCCTCAGTACCACGCACTGGTTGCATTCTGCGCCAAACTTTTTCACTCACAAATGAATTAACAATCGGAAAATATTAATGGCCAATTTTCAGCGATGGCCGTCAACTGTAAGGACAAATTAACGGATTCTTGAAACATGATGATGGCTCGTTGTTTCGGTAAATCAGAATGATGACGATGATGGAAACGTTTTATTGGCAATCGGCGCGCAGCCTCTTCCGGGTCGGAGCCTAAGCCGCGACTTGTCCGCGAGTTACGGGAGCCGTCTCGAACATATATCTTACTTAGCCCTCTGAACGTCCTGGGGTAAGTCAACGCGCAAATCGCCTCTCTTCGGTCGGTCCGATTCTGAAAGCTGACAAAGCGTGGTGGCCTACGGAGTCTGGATGAGCCCTACGAGTTGATAGTTCTGCTTTGAAATTTCTGTTGAAATTTTCTATGCGCCAAACAAGGAGAGACGGGAATAAAGTCTTTGAAAGTTGATGTGACTAAAACAAGGAATCGACTGAGAACATCGCTTCATTTTTCTATAGTGCTGCTGTTTACTGCAACTTGGGCATCGGCGTTCGCGCAGTCGGACACGAGTTGGACCGAAGCGACTGGCCGATGCTATAGCACCGATGTCACACCTGACGAAGGGTGGCGACGAGCCCGTGTTGACGCGGAAGAAAACGCTATAAGAGACGTCCTTGGAATACGAATCACGGACGCGACTTTCGGAGTCAAAGAGGAATCTGTGGGGTCCGATGAAAAGAGTGACTACTTCAGCGTTTTTTCGGAGCTCTCCAGTTCCACTACAGCGGGTCGTGTCGTGGCCGAGCAGGTGCTGACTAAGAATCTCCTGATAGAGAACGACTATCCGGTATATACGGTGCAGATCCGGGCGAAGGTGGCTAAAGATGCCGGAGAAGTCGACCCAGGTTTCGAAGTGGATATTCATTTGGATAAGAGTGTCTACTTAGACAGAGGATCCCCCGATATAAACGATGCCGTTAGATTTTCCGTCACTGCGAGTGAAAACTGTTATCTCTATCTGTTCGACATAATGTCGAACGATTCCGTGTTGCTTCTGGTACCGGATCCCTATTTTACGGACAATTATTATTCGGCGGCTGATGGCCCAGCCGGTTTTCAGAAAAAACTAAATGACCTCCCAATCAAACTAAGAGTTGGGTTACCTCCCGGTAAAGCAATCGCAACGGAGATGCTTTACCTCGTCGGGCTAAAGAAGAAGGTCGACTTCTTTTCGCCGCACATGACGTCCGGGTCACTCGGCATAATCCCCACATACAAGAGTGCACTCCTCGATCTCCAGAAGTGGCTCGTTATGATACCTCAAAACATGCGGACCTCGGCTTCCGCTTCGTTTACGATAAGAAAGGAGCAATGAGAGAGAATATTAGTTACCGCCTGATCTTTTCGGCTATGCTCGCCACTTTTTTCCTCGCGATCAAACCAGCGCTTTCGCAGGAAGTGGAAGTTACCAATGTCGCGTTCTCCCTTGTGGACAGCAATGTTGTCGTGAATTACAACCTGAGCGGGCCTAAGAGCCGACTGTACTCAGTGAGTTTGATCCTTAGGAGGGAAAGTGATCGCGCGTTCAAATTCATCCCGATCGACGTAACGGGTGATATTGGTAAAGGGCGTTTTGAGGGGGGAGATCGGAAGATTATTTGGCACATCTACAGTGACATTCCAGTCGGGCTGAGCGGGATCGACTACTATTTCCAAGTAAGAGCGACCCTTTTAGGCGGCGGCGGGGCTTCATGGCTTTACTACGTGGGAGGTGCGATCCTGGTGGGTGGCACCGCGGCGGTCCTTTACAAATCCGGAGTGATCGGAAAAAGCACGGCCGCTCCATTCCCGGCGCCGCCGGCAAGACCATAGCATGGTGGAGGTTAAGTGATGAAAAAATTGATCGTCTTATGTCCATTGCTATTTGCCGCGGTTGCGTATGGGCAAAGCGCGGCAGGCAACAGCGCGCCTGGTTCACTTACGCCTCCGTCTGCAGGACCGCAAGTAAAGCAGATGCCGTTCGAGCCAAAGATACAACCCAGGAAGAATCAGTCGCCCCAATTTGCCGATAAGGAGATTAGTATTTCAGACAGCATTCCGGTCTCAGGCCGTGTATTGAAAAACGCGATAGCGGTCGTTATCGGAAACCGGGATTACAAATACGCTCCGTCGGTCGATTACGCTCTGAACGACGCGTCGCTTATGAAGAAGTACGTCGTCGACGCGATGGGGTACAGGCCAGGAAACATCATATATGTTCAGGACGCGACACAGGGAGAGTTGATCAGAGTTTTCGGCAGCGAGACCGACTATAAAGGCCAGCTCTACAATTATGTCCGGAAAGGTCTGAGCCAAGTGTTCATTTACTACTGTGGGCATGGAGCTCCCGATCCTGATACGAAAGAGGGATACCTCGTCCCAGTGGATTGCGACCCGAGCTCGGTTGTCCTAAACGGATATTCTCTAAAGACTCTTTATTCAAATCTCGACAAGATAGATCAGGCAAAGGATCTCAAGCACATCACGGTCGTTCTCGATGCGTGTTTTTCCGGCGCCGCCGTAAACGGCACGCTTCTGGCGAACGTCAGCCCGATTTATATCACTGTCGACAAAGACGTGATGGCGTCGCCGAATACGACGATCATAACCAGTTCTACAGGCGACCAGGTGAGCGGCTGGTACGATGCTAAGAAGCATGGCCTCTTCACGTATTTCTTCTTGAAAGGACTTCAAACCGAGGCTTTGGTCGATCGGCTCGACACGGTCACCGCGAGACTAGTTTTCAAATATCTTGACGACGATGTCGACGGAGTGCCATACTGGTCACGCCGCCTGAACGGCAGGACGCAAACTCCGACGTTCTATGGAAGCGACTGGGTGATATATATGGGAGGGAAGTAACCTGTTCTTGAGTGACACGAGCTTGGAGGATTTATGGGAATCCAAATGGGCCAGTGATCGACTCGCTCCGTTATTCAGATTATTCAACCTAAATGAGTCCATTTATGGGCGGTCTCTATTTACGGTCATTCTTACCCTCGCGATACTCGCAACCTCGCAAGTAATTCTTCTATGTCTAGAAGTATTCAGCGGGGCCTGTAACTGCAATGCCAATGATTTGCTGATGAAGTCCGATGGGATTCCTTTGGTTACTGAGGGAATGTGTTCTATTGAATCAGATGTCGTCGGAACGTAAGGACTTCGAAATTGCTCGGCGGTGAAAGTATGAATCAAATTGTGCGACGGATTGTCATTTCCTTAACAGTGCCGATAACCGTATTGATCAGCGGCAATCTTTACTCCCAAACTGTCGCTCCTCATATAGGAACGACCTATCTGACCTATAACGGTAATACTTCAGCCGGGGGGGGGACTGCCCAAGTCAACATGTTCACAGGTCAATCGGTGACTGTGCAGGTAAATGGTGGAAATTACGGTACCTCTATGGCACCATTTGGTGGAATAGATTTTGAAATTTGGGAGGTAACCACCCAAAACGGCAATCAGATCAACCTTACTGGCATAAACTCTCCCGGGGCAAATAGTGGCCAAAACACTTGGTGGGCTGGTAGTTCACTACCGACGGGTCAAACCGCTCAGTATCTTCATATAGAGTCTGTCTGGAACAATTGGCCTGGTGGAGGGATATATCGAAGTTTGAATGTTACATTTACCGCCCTTCAGCCAGGGACGTACCATATTTACAGCAAAATGTATTTGTCGGATAGTTTAGGAAATTTGCCACGAGATCCGTCGGGCACGACTCCAAATACGGATGATCAGGGGCAAGGGACATACCTTATTGGAACCATAACAGTAGCTCAGCCTTACACGGTGAGCTTAACCGCTTACCCCTCGGGGGCGGGGACTGTAAGCGGCGGAGGCACTTACGCTCAGGGGAGCTCCGTGACTACAACGGCGTCGGCCAATGGCGGGTATGGTTTTCTGGAGTGGCTTGAAAATGGCAACATCGTTTCGACGAGCCCCAACTACCAGTTTACTATAAGTGCCAATCGCAATCTGGAGGCCGTATTTGAGCCGCTGGCTACTATTACCTTTGTGACCAATCCCTCTGGACTTGCTGTTACCGTGGACGGTGGGAGTCATGTTACTCCGTACCAGGTGACGTGGACCGGCGGCAGCTCTCATACTATTGCCACGACTAATCAGAGCGGTAGTGCGGGGACACAATACGTGTGGAGCAGCTGGAGTGATAATTTGGCCATGTCACATTCCGTTACGTCGCCCACGAGTAACACCACCTACACTGCAAACTTTAATACCCAATATTATTTGACGATGAACACTGGGAGTGGCGGAGGAGTATCTCCATCAAGCGGGTATTATAACTCGGGACAATCGGTGCAAATCAGCGGCAATGCGAGTAGCGGATACACTTTTTCAAATTGGGCGGGTAACGGAAGTGGCTCGTATAGCGGATCGGGTAATCCGGCAACGGTAACGATGAACGGCCCAATCACGGAGACGGCAAGCTTCACATCCATCCCTGTTAACTACACAATCACAGCGAGTGCGGGGACAGGAGGAACGATAAGTCCTTCGGGAAGTGTGAGCGTGATATCTGGAGGGAGTCAGACGTTCACTATCACGCCTAACAGCGGCTACCAGGTAAGCTCGGTCACTGTGGATGGAGTTAACCAGGGAGCGATTACTAGTTACACGTTCAGCAATGTGACAGGAAATCACACGATATCAGTGATGTTTAGCCAAATAACTTATACAATAACGGCGACAGCAGGAACGGGAGGAACGATAAGCCCGTCTGGAAGCGTGACGGTAGCGTATGGAGGGAACCAGTCATTCGCGATCACGCCTAACAGCGGCTACCAGGTAAGCTCGGTCACTGTGGATGGAGTTAACCAGGGAGCGATTACTAGTTACACGTTCAGCAATGTGTCTGGAAATCACACGATATCGGCGACGTTTAGTCAAATAACTTACACAATAACGGCGACAGCAGGAACGGGAGGAGCGATAAGCCCTTCGGGAAATGTCAGCGTGACATCTGGAGGGAGCCAGACGTTCACGATCACAGCAAACAGTGGATACCAGGTAAGCCAGGTTACGGTGGACGGAGTAAGTCAAGGAGCGATAACGAGCTATACTTTCAATAACGTGACGTCAAACTATACTATATCAGCAAGTTTCGAACCCACCGTGTCGCCCGCACTAATTTCTAGCGTCAGGAACCTAACTTTTGGAAATATTCAGGCAAATTCGGAGTCATTACCGCAAAGCTATATACTGACGGGAAATTACCTTGCAGGGCCTGTGATAATAAAGGCTCCGAACGGCTTCCTGGTGTCAGGGTCAGAGAGCGGAGGCTATTCAGACTCAACAACCCAAAGCAAAACTGGGGTTTCAATCCTGGATACTATCTGGGTGAAGTTCGTCCCAACCTCCGCAATGTTTTATTCCGATACGATATCGAATTCCAGCTCAGGCGCGGCACCACTATATGTTAGTGTGAGCGGAACCGGGGTGACTCCTGCTTTTACGATAATCGATCTAAGGGACAGCATTTTCACTGCCACTGTTTATTCATCCGACAGTGTGAATAACTGGACAACTTCTATAAAACCGTTCGTCAAGACCTCAACCGGGTGGCAGACGCCAAATGGTTCCGGAACGACCGATTGGGGGGCGTTCGTGCAGAAAGGGTCTGCCACAAGTGGAGGAGTGGTGGACAGCGACGCAATTTATGCGCCCACCGATAGTACCGACTTAGCCACGGTGGCAGACTACACACTAAGTTATCCCGACTCAATCAGCTTGAAGTACGGTCTCGGCGACGGCAGGCAAACAACCTATGCCGACGTAAGGTTCGTGGTACAGGTGAAGGTCAATAACGAATACACAACGCTTCTGGATTCAACCGTAAACGACTCCGCGGGCTGGAGAAGTTTTGGGGCAAGCCTGTCGATGTGGAAAGACTCGGTAGTGACCCTGCGATTGATAACGGACCCCAATGGGGTGACATATGAAGATTGGTCTTACTGGGCCGATGTCAAGGTTGAGATGTCGGGTGTCACCACGCCACCCAATTCGCCGACACTTGCATATCCCGCAAACGACACAACCGGTCCCGATACGAGTCTGACATTAACATGGAGGACTTCTGCAACTGCGGCGAGCTACGAACTACAATTGTCGACGGACTCCACATTTGCGAAAACATTCATTGATAGATCCGGTCTAACATCTACTTCTCTGACGGTCAGTGGACTGGCGAGCGGTACATCATACTATTGGAGAGTAGATGCGGCAAATTCTGCGGGCACAAGTTCCTGGTCGGAAGTCTGGCGCTTTACGACAGTAGCCAGATTGAAAATGCTCTTGGCTCCGACTCTTGTTTCGCCTACCAACGGTGCCACAGGTTTGTCCACCCAGCTGCGGTTTATGTGGATTCCTTCGGCTGATGCAAGCACGTATCAGCTCGAGATTTCAGCTGATTCCTCATTCAGCGCCCCGGTGACCGTCCCGAATCTAATCTTGCCGACCGACAGCGTTGACACAGTACTGTTGCCCGGCACGATTTACTATTGGCGAGTTAGCGCTTCGGACTCAACCGGAACGAGTCCATGGTCTGCAGTCTGGCATTTCAATACTGCAGGTGTGCCTGCTCAAGTCCCGCCGACTCCAATCCTGGCTTCGCCTGCTAATGGAGAGATCGGACTCCCGGCTTCAATCAGGTTTAGGTGGAATACCTCTGCGGGAGCAAGGATGTATGAGCTGCAGGTTTCAGCGGACACGTCCTTCTCAGCTCTGGCGAGCGATGTCGCCGGGCTGGCGGTTACTACTGACAGTGTAGACACGGGACTATCTCCGGGCACCAGGTACTACTGGCGAGTCGACGCAAGCGACTCGGCTGGAACGAGCCCCTGGTCCGATGTATGGAACTTCACCACAGCGTTTCCGGTAGGGCCTATACTTGCAGCACCTGCGAGCGGTTCTGCCGGCGTGTCGACAAATCCAGTAGTTTCATGGTACAGAGAGAACGGCTCTAGTGTTTACGAAGTGGAAGTATCTGCCGACTCTACATTCAAGTCGAATATATACGATAAGATCTCGAAATATGATTCCACTAAGGCTGGCCCGGATTCCCAAGCGGTAAACGGTTTAGCTATGTTCACGAAATACTTCTGGCGCGTAAGGGCTTCGTATGCTCAGGTGATGAGTGAATGGTCGCAAGTTTGGAGTTTCACTACTACAACAGGCTTGTCGGTCCCTGCTTTACTTTCTCCTTTTGATTCATCGAAAAACGTCGCAACTAATCCGCAGTTGTCGTGGAACGGTACGCTATACGATTCCACTTATGAGCTTCAACTGTCGACGGATCCGACTTTTGGAACTCTAGACTATGATGGCCAGAATATCACGGGTACCGCGCAGGGTGTTTCCGGGCTGTCGCAGGGGACTACCTACTTTTGGCACGTTGATGCGAAGAATGCTTACGGCTCAAGCGAATGGTCGCCCGCCTGGAGCTTCACAACATTTACTTACCCGTCGTCGATTCCCCTTGCAGAGCACTATACGCCTCCCTCTTCAATCAGCCAGACTGATTATGAGATAATTGGTCTGCCTGGTGCGATCAGCATCCCGGTGTCCAGTGTCATGGCAGGGACACAGGGGAAAGATTGGAACGCATATTGGGACAACGGCGCGGATCAGAGCTACTACGTAGAATACGATGGTTCTTCCACGTTTAATTTTACTCCCGGAAAAGCATTTTGGCTTTTGAGCAAGAACTCATTTGATGTTACTAGCAATTATCCGACGGTCCCAATCGATACCGGTGATTGTTACGCGATACCCCTCCACAGCGGATGGAATTTGATTTCCGATCCGTTCGAAAAAGTTGTAGACTGGTCCGACGTCGGCGCCATCAACGGAGCTACCAATCCTCTCTGGGCATTTATCAACGGATCATGGTCCCAATCCTCAACATTAGAGCCATACCATGGCTATTACTACTATAACTCCACCGGCCTTGCTTCTCTCCGGGTCCCATACATTTCCAGTCTTGCGCCTGCTGCTTTGAAGGGCGCTGCAAATAATGCGACTAAGAAGAATACAGCAGTCACCGCGATATTGCTGGATGACTCCGTGCAGATTTCCTCTGTTTCAGCTGGCCTGCGTACCGTTCCGGAATTAGCCGACATTTATTACCCGCCGGGAGGTTTTGAACGGGCAGGGATGTGCGTCATCGATTCCAGTGTCGGTGCGGATTGGAAAGATTTGGCCTGCGAATATGTCGATTCAGTGGGGAGTGGGTGTCAATTCGATCTTTATGTGTCGAACAAGACAAGCAAGAACCTGGATGTTCACTTCGATATTGGGGACGGGCTTGCGGGCTATGAGGTGTACCTTGTCGACAAAGATCTCAGCAGGTCGTACAATCTGAACGACACGAGCAGGATCGTGATCCCTTCGTATAACAAGGTCAAAGACTTCGCAATTTTGATAGGAGACAAGTCTTTCGTAAACAGAAAACTCGCCGAGCTGGTCCCGCACGAGTTTATGCTCTATCAAAATTATCCGAATCCGTTCAACCCTGTAACTGTGATAAGATTTGAAATTCCATCGACGGAGCATGTGAGCCTGACGGTCTACGATGTGCTCGGAAGGCGTGTTGAGACTTTGATGGACGGCGAAGTTTCTCCGGGTTACTACGAAGTCCCGTTCGATGGGAACCGGTATGCGAGCGGTGTCTATTTCTACCGGATTGTCGCGGGAAGATCGTGGCAGGTGAAAAAAATGATGCTTTTGAAGTGAGTGGCTAACACACAGGACGAGAGGTAAAGTCATCTCCGATCTATTAAATGGAAAATAGTTGAGGCCCGCTTGAATTAATCTATCTCGTGGAAATGGCGCGGCTTCGCTTTCAATAGGGTTGCTTTCAAACTAAACGTGTCGAACTAAAGTAAGGAGCACAAAATGAAGAAGTGGATACTATTACTGATACCTATTTTGGCAGCGGCAATCGCCAGCTGCGGAGGCTCTCAATCGATGCAGTCTGCGGCGACCGGTGACATCCCGGAGTGGTACACAAATCTGCCGCAGGACCCGAACTATCTCTTTGCGGCAAACTCGCAAAGTTCACAGGACATGCAACTCGCCGTGGATAAGGCTACCGAAGGAGCGCGTGCAGACATAGCACGACAGCTTCAAACGAAGATTGAGGGATTACAGAAGAGGTTCACTGAAGAGACTGGAACGGGTAGCGACGCGCAGCTCCTACAGATGTTCACGCAGGCCGAGAAGACAGTGGTCGACGAGACTCTGACCGGCAGCACCGTGAAAAACCAGAAGATAGTGAAAGACGGCGGAATGTGGCGGGCATACGTCCTGGTCCAATATCCTGTCGGCGCAGCGAACACAGCCCTGATGCAACAGATTAAAAACAACAACCAGATGTACACGCGCTTCAGGGCATCACAGGCCTTTAAAGAGCTTCAGAACGATGTTGATCTGTACAATAAGGACAAACAGGCGGGGCAACAAGGTACCGGCCGCTAGCGATTTTCCCTGCGGAGATTTACATTAATCTCCGCAGGGCTGTTCTCAATGAAAAAATTCTTTCTTAAGTCAAAGGCGTTCCATTTTGCGCTGACAGTAGCCGTTTCCGTCATTATCGCGATGCTCTTTTCGAATTCGCAGTTCGGTACCACTGTCGAAAGAGAGACGCTCGATTGGCGGATGCGCGTCGCATCAGGAACAAGGAAGCCTGACAGCTCCGTTGTCATAGCCGCTATCGATCAACGGAGCCTCGCCTTTTTCGAGAAGAACGGGGTCGCATGGCCCTGGCCTCGCGAATTCTACGGCATCCTACTGGATTACCTGCACGAAGGAGGCGCGAAAGCCGTTGTATTTGATGCCGACTTCTCCCAGAAGGACATGGACAGGCTTGATGTCGACGCCTCGGAATCCGACAGCTCTTTCGCCTCGGCCATACGGAGAAGCGGAGACGTCGTGCTCATCACTGTCTTGACCACGACTGCCGACTCTTCCGCGCCTTCGGTCTCGGCGATCGACTCCTCCTTCTCCTTGCCGGTCTTTCACACGAATGTTCTCGCGCCGCGCTTCAATTCGTGTGTGGCTCCGCGGAAAGTATTTCAAAGAGGGGCAGGTGGCATCGGTGTTGCAAACTATTTCGTAGACATCGATGGAGTTGCCCGTAGGATACCGCTATTGTTTAGAGTCGACAACCAAATTCTTCCCCAGCTGTCGCTTGCCGCTTACGCGGTGGGAGACAGACTTTCGAGGCCCGATCTCGAGAAGTTCATTAAGACGATTCCGACGGACCGGGCCGGCAATTACATAATCAACTGGTATGGAAAAGGGGGGCCGGACGGAGTGTTCAAGTACTACTCGATCGGTTCGCTGATCCTTTCGGCCGTCCAGATTAAGCAGGGATTGAAGCCGCAGATCTCTCCGACGGTGTTCAGGAACAAATATGTGATTGTCGGCGGCACTGCGATCGGACTCATGGACTATGTCTCGACTCCATTTACTGCCCTTCAGCCCTTCCCCGGTGTGGAAATTCATGCGACAATCCTGAGTAACTTGCTCCAGCATGACTACCTGATAGAACCGTCGAAGGATGTTGAAATCATCCTGATGATAGGACTTGCTGCATTTGCAGTGGGAACCCTCTTCGGAATAAGGAGGGCTGTGATTTCAGTCGTCACTGTTCTGGCCGCGTTTGGAGCTTATATGGGAGCCGGCTTCCTGTTGCTATCAGCTTCGAGGTTGTGGCTGCCGCTGGCGGGTCCGGAGATCTCCGGCTTGACCGCCTTCGCGCTGGCTGGAGTGATTAGCTACGTCACCGAAGGGCGCCAGCGAAAAGAGCTGAGAAGGTTGATGAACAGATACATTAGTCCTGAAGTAGTCGACGAAATTTCATCCGATCCCGACACTGTCGATTTAAAAGGACGCGAGGTTGAGGCAACTGTATTCTTTTCGGACATCCGGGAATTCACTGCCGTGTCCGAACGGCTCCACCCGAAGGAACTCATCGCTAATCTGAACGAGTATTTCAACCTGGCGACGGAACTTATACTCAACAACGGCGCGATGCTGGACAAGTATATCGGAGATGCTATCATGGCTGTATTCGGAGCTCCACTGCCGAGGAGTGATCATGCTGTGAAAGCTTGTCTTACAGCGCTCCAGGTACAGTATGCGCTGACAAAATACTATTCTAATCGCGGTGGCGACAAACCGGTCTTCGAGACGAGAATCGGATTAAACTCAGGCGCCATGGTCATCGGCAATATCGGTTCGGAAAGAAGGACGGATTATACCGCTATCGGCGATAGCGTCAACCTCGCCTCTCGGCTTGAAGGGGTGAATAAGGAGTTTGGAACTAAGATCATCATCAGCGATTCGACATTTGAAAAGGCTAAAGATGCGGTCGAAGCAAGAGAGCTGGACCTCGTGAGAGTCAAGGGGAAGAACATTCCTGTGCGAATCTACGAGCTGGTCGCGGAAAAAGGGAAACTTGAACATGGCGAACTCGGTCTCTTTCATTTGTTCCATGAAGGGTTGGAATGCTATAGGAGAAAAGAGTGGGTGCGCGCGGAGAGCCTCTTTCAAAGAGTCCTTATGGAAAAACCCGATGACGGACCGTCGCGCACCTATATAGGCAGGTGTGCAACGCTGAAGGAAACGGGCGTGCCGGATGACTGGGACGGCGTTTACAGATTCAAAACAAAATAATCGTGGGAGGGAGGCAGATGAGAAAGGCGATCTTCATCGTAGTCATTTTGTTCCTGGCGTTGGAAGCCAGATCACAGACCCTGTATGTGAAGAGGAACGACGCTTACGTCCGCCAGGGACCCGGCTCGTATTATCCTTTCGTAGTCGTGCTGCAGTTCGGCGCCAGCATAGAGAAACTCGGCGAATCGGGCAACTGGGTCCACGTCAGCGTGCCGAAAAAAAAGGAGGGCTGGATCGCATCAAATTGTCTCACGGACAGACAGTCCCAAGCCGCTATGTTCAACAAGATAAGCAGCGGCTGGAGTTCGGCGAGAGCATCGGAGTCGGCGCTGGCCGCGGCGATCAAGGGCTTCGCAGAAAAGTATGGCAAAGTAAGCCCCGGAAATGTCGATGCGGTCCTTGCTTATGCTCACAAGGATTTCACCGTCGATGAGGTGGCCGCCTTCGAGAAGCCTCTTCTGAATTCGAAATCGTCCAATACAGGAAGAGTGGATTTCGATGATCTCGACTTCAAAACACCGGTGTACGACCCTACCCTGGACGAAAAGGCAATCGGTGTCGGCATCGCTGCGCGTCTTATGTCTAAAGGAATAGTCACTAATCCTTCGCTTGTAAGATATGTCAACATGATCGCCGCAACGCTGGCACAGAATTCCGATGTGTACGACTGGGATTTTACAGTCTTAGTCTTGGACGACAGCACCATCGATGGGTTCGCGTGCCCGGGCGGTTACATATTCGTGACTCTCGGGGCAGTAAAAGCTTGTCAGGATGAGTCCATGCTCGCGGCCATTATTGCACACGAGATGGGCCATGTTATACGCAGGAACGGACTGGAGGAGATGACGAAGCGAGCCGTTGACATAACCGCCGACAGCGCATTTACCGAACTCGACGAAGAAACAAACTGGGGTTCCAAGACCGACGAAGGTCTTGAGGCGATGGCCCGAGACAGCTATGATATGGTGGTACATAAGAGGTTGTTCAGATATGAGAATGAGGCCGATGAGATGTCTGCCGTCCTTTGCGCAAATGCGGGCTACGATCCATGGGGTATTGTAAGGATGGATGAGAGAGTGTATGAGATGACGAAGACGACGAATCCAGATATATTTGGATCTGATTTTTCATTGCACAACGACCCAGCTGAGAGATACAAGTTGATAAAGAAATTCGTTGAAAAGAATTTTGCGAAGAATGATCCGGGTGCACGAATGAAATCCAGGTTCGAAGTTGAGCTCGAAGGAATAATCCGATGATGGTGCCGTCGCGTGTAATGACGAGAGCATTTCTGCTTGTTGCGCTTTCCCCGGCTTTCTCCGTGACGCAAACGTATCCTAGATGGTTCTTGGATCCCGGAGATCTGCATTGTGCCCTGACTGCCTGCGGGTATGCCCAGAATTATTATCACAGAAAATCGTCCGATTCCCTGGCATTTGCCAATGGGTGCCGGAACCTTACGATTGATCGCTTCGTCAAAATCGAAGGTGGCGAGGCCTATTGGGCTACCGAAGCGGGTGTTTACTGGATGGGTAACGACCTGAAGGAAACGATCGACAGCTCTTTTCTCCGTCAGTCTGTATCGATGTGCAAGAAAGTGGCCTCGTACTCCTCAAAGGAGATGACGATCATGCTGGTTTCGGAGGGCGACTGCTCGCTCCCTCCGTCGATGCAACAGCTCGTGAAATGTCCGCGGATCAGGCCCCGCTGGGTTGACTCTCTCCCACAGAAGCATGGTTACATTTACGACGAGGGTGTCGCGCCTGAATACTTCTATGAATCCAGCTCATGGCAATCCGCCGAGAGGAAAGCCACGTTCAATCTTGCCAGGGATCTCAAGTCGACGATCGAGGCGTTGGAGAAACTCGATAACAATTCGGGTCAGGACATTAGTAACGTGACGATATCGGCAGAGCTCCGGGATATACAAGTCGTCCGCAGGTGGAGGGATGTGAACGACGGACTTCACTATGTGCTCGTGAGGACAAGAGCGTGGTGACCGCCGCCGAACCCCATCCTTCGCTCATTTCTGAACAAACATTGCGGTGATAATATGAAGTTAACTCTAGGGTTTTCTCTGATGATGCTGCTCATCTTGGTGGTGACCGCCTTTGGGCAGGAGGATTACAACAAGTGGATGAAGAGACAGGAGAGAGATTACAGGGAGTACTTGTCCGAGCAGGATAAAGAGTTTATAGGATTTCTGAAAGAGAATTGGATAAACGTCCCGGTAAGTCAAGGTGCCGATCCCTTTCAGCTGCCCGAGCCGCCGAAGCCTGCGGTCTTCTCGCCTCGGGAGACGACTAAACAGTCGGTCGAATGTCCGATTACCGAGCAACCTAGAAAATCAACAAAGGTATCTCGAACGCTCTCATCAGGTCAGCAAACCTTCAACCAGCCTGCCGGACAAATTCAGGCCACCGAAAATCGGCAGACAGAACCCCGGCTGGGTACTCCAAGTCTGAGAATAGACTATTTTGGGAAAGTGGTCACCATTCCCGAAGTGAGATCTTTATCCGTTATATTTACCGGTGAGATATCTAATGACGCAGTGGCGGATTATTGGACGAGACTGTGCCGGATAGACTACAAGGTCCTGCTGGATAGGTTGAGTGAACTAAGTAACGAATTGGACTTGAACGACTGGGGATATTGCAAATTGACATTCGAAGCGGCCCTTAAGATTGATAACAATGACCGAAACCGTAGCTATCTGCTGACTTGGTTCTTGCTGGTCAAGTCTGGCTACCTCGCACGCGTCGGCTATCAGGGAGGTGATATCTATCTCCTCATCTCATCAAAGAATCGGCTCTATAATGTCCCGTTCTTTAGAATGGGAAATGAAGGAGTAAAGTACTATGTCTTGTCATTGAGGGACTCGGACCGGAGACCGTCAGGGGCGATCTTAACCTACAACGATAATTACCCGGAGCCTTCCCGCCAGTTAAATTTCGGATTCGGATCTTTACCTAAATTAGGGAAGGCGATTGACAAGCGGGTGATAGATATTGAATACAAAGGGAAGGACTATTCTTTCCACATCGATTACAATAAGGACCTTATAAATTTCTACCGATATTATCCCACTACGAATCTCTCGATCTATTTTGCGTCCCAATTGTCGGACCCGGCCAGGTCCACGCTTCTGCCGGAGTTGAAATCAGCAATTCAAGGCATGAAGCAGACTGACGCGGTGAATTTCCTGTTGCATTTTGTGCAATACGCGACGGGGTACAAGACCGACTCGGAGCAATTTGGCCACCAGAAATTTTTCTTCCCCGAGGAGAATTTGCACTACGAATACACAGACTGTGCGGACAGGGCTATATTGTTTTCTTATCTTGTGAAGACGCTTCTGGGACTAAGAGTGATCGGGCTGGAGTATCCGGATCATTTGTCCGCCGCGGTGAAGTTCGCGACCGATATTCCCGGAGATTACGTCATGTACCAAGATGCGAGATACACAATTTGCGACCCAACATATATCGGGGCTCCGATTGGAGAAGCGATGCCGAAATATCGGCATATGGCGGCCACAATCGTCGAATAAATAATTCGTTCGCAACCGGTGGCAAGGGCGCCGAGGAAGTGGACTCAGGCTGAAAGATGAGCCTTCTCGTCTTCACGGCGCCGGAGATTCGTTGTGAATCCATGTACCTTTCGACACCTTACTATATTGTTTTCCGCTCCTCATTTCCAATAAATACCCCCAATAAGATTCGTGCCGCAGATTTAATCCTGAACCAGACGATCTCTTCGCCTCAGGAGCGGGATCTTAAATGTTGAATGGTGGCATTGATGGCGTGGCATGTTTAAAATAACCCACCCCCCTCTCTTGAGTAATTTAGATTTACTGGATATAATTACTCATGAAGGGCACAGAGGATCTCATTAGAAACGCTCCGCTGTTCGAGAAGCTGACAAACCAGGAATTGAGTCTAGTCTCGGGAATTGGCAGAAGCAAATCTTTCGGCAAAGAGGAAGTGATCTTCCTGGAGGGCGAACAGTTCGCTGGATTTTATATCGTGTTGAGTGGCGAAGTCAAGGTCTACAAGCTCGGTTCGGATGGAAATGAAACCCTGCTGCACCTTCTCCGCCCGTATAGAAGCTTTGCCGAAACGCCGCTCTTCACGAATTCCGACGCCTATCCCGCTTGCGCTGAAACGACCGAAGAGTCGACGCTTTACTACATCCCCAAGGTCGAATTCAAGAGGCTGATGGAAGAGAGCCCATCCTTGACGATGAAAATTACAGAGGCGTTCGCGTCGCGACTGATGGAACTCAACCATAAATTCGGGCAGCTCTCTGTTAATGTCGAGAAGAGACTCGCTCGGTACATTATGAATGAGGTCGAGTTCAATGGGACGCTGAAATCAAAGCGACCGGCATTTGTCCTGTCGATGGCAAAGAAGGAACTCGCTGGGCAATTGGGTATCGCAGTCGAAACGCTCTCCAGAAATCTCAGAAAACTCAAAGATGGTAACGTCGTTCGCGAGGATGGAAACAAAATAATCGTGATCGATCCTATTCAACTGCGCAAACTTTCCGAATAAACACCGGCGTCTCTGTCCACGCTCGTTTTCCCTTCTTATAGTATTTATAAGTAGATAGAACTCCTCCCAGCTTCTCACACCAAATCATCCCACATGGAAATGGGTTGTTAATATTTGAACGCTAGTTGGGTGTGTCCTCGTTTGCGGAAGAGTCGCCCGCGGCTCCCAATCTCTTGACCGAAGTCAAGGTGGGAAAGAGGGGGGTGAGATAACTTGGAACAGCAAGCGTTTTACAAATAAATCGAATGAAGAGAAGGACGATATGGCTATGACACCCGCTGAGAAATTACACGTTCATCATGAAAAACTTATCGGCACCATACGAGACCTGGCCGAACGGACGAAGTCAGACAATGCCGAAGCCGCATTGTTGATAACTTTTTGCGGCGAGTACCTCGTTTCCCACGCTGAAGCGGAAGAGGTTACGCTGTATAAAGCCGATACCGACACGGAATTCGTCGAGTGCATGACGCGGGAGCACAGGGAAATAAAGGACACCCTTGAGGCAATTGGGAGCGCGTACGGAAAGGGCGATTCAGCGGGGATTAACTCCGAAACACGGAAATTCATGGCGCTGCTGGACAAGCATTTCAGTGAGGAGGAGAATACGCTGATGCCAAAGTTAGCCAACAGCCTTTCCCAGGAGGAGCTGGAGGGGCTCATAGTGGAAGCTCACCAGATAGAAGCTGAGAAAAAGAGAAGTGATCTTTGGTCGCTCTTTGAGTACGATCATAAGAGAATAGATTTCAATATTTCCAGGCTGCGGACACCCACCGGAAACCCGGAAGCGGTAAGATCTCTTTATTCGAAGGTCCGGTCGCAGCTTCTCAAGCACATCGAGCTCGAAGAGGCGGTGTTGTTTCCCGCGTTCAGCGAACAGGCTGAACCGGCACAGACAGGTCCCGTCCAAGTAATGATCGCGGAGCACAAGGAAATAACGTCGCTACTTATCACGGCTGGGAATTCGCTCGACCAGAGAACGCAAGGTCAGAATGTAGTTTCGCTGATCGGTAAGCTGGCCGTGCATAATAAGAAGGAGGAACTTATCCTCTACCCCCTGATAAATCGGACGCTTCGAA
>JAJYRM010000005.1 GCA_021794075.1 Bacteroidota bacterium
TCAAATCGAGCCTGTAGAATGCCCTGGAGTCTGTATCACTTTGAATTTCGGCCCCGCGGAACCGACGGTTGCTCCGTCGGACAGCGCCAGATCTATCAAAACCGGTTCAATCGGTTCAGGCGGCGCTATTACCATCCCGTTCGGGTCGCTCATCATCCATGCGTCTCCCTCATTAGCACACACGTGAGCACCGGTCAACGCGGCAAGCTTCTTCATTTCCCCGATGTGATCCCAGTGGCCATGTGTCGCCACAATGTATTTCACGGAAAGTCCAATCTCCCGAATCCGCTTGTAGATCTTATCCGACGACCACATTGGCACGTCGATTACAACCGCTTCCATGCCGGGGCCGGCATAGACTAGATATCCTATCGTCCAAATGGGACCGTCTTCAAATTTCTCTATTAGCAATGTCGAATGGGAGTTCAGAGTCAATCCTCCTCGTAGCGCGCCTTCGGCGGGAAGATGCTTCCGACGAGGTCCTTGTACGCGACTACGTTGTCGGCGTCGTCTTTGGCAATCCTCGAAAATTGGTGCAGGCCGTCGAGAACAAACTCCATGGAAGTTGCCAATTCATACTTTTTCGATTCTTCAACCTTCATATGTTTCTTAGCGATTTCCTTCAGGCTCGCAACCTTGCTCAGCTGGGCGTAGTAGTCGTCGAACGCCATATCGTCGGCAACTTCAATCTTGTTGCCCGATTCGAACCAGGAAATGATTGGAGTATACTCGTCCTCGCGTTTCTTCGGCTCGTCTCCCTGCGGCGTTCTGATCTTCTTCTGAAGCGGATCCGGGAAGTATTTCCGAAACGTTTCCCTCACCGCTTTTCCGATAAGAGCCCTGCTCACCTTCACGGAGCCTTCCTGCTCTCCCTCAAAAACAAGTTCGAGCTTTCCTGTCATGCCAGGAAGGACTTGCTGAAGGTCGCATATCCTCGGGACGATGACCTTCTCGCCATTAATGATGGCGCGCCGCTCGGCGCTGCTCACCAGATTTTCCATCACCGAGATCGTCATCCTTACGCTAACGCCGCTCTTCTGATCGACAAATTCACTTCCGCGGGCCTGAAAGGCTATCTCCTCTATAATCTCCTTCAGGTAATGCGGCATGACGACCTCTCGACCGCCATCTCTAGAGAGCCACGCCTCCTGCTCCGTGATTTTCATCGCCTCATCTATCGAGCGCGGATAGTGCGTAAGGATCTGCGAATCGATCCTGTCCTTCAAGGGAGTAATGATGTTTCCCCGGTTCGTGTAATCTTCAGGGTTCGCCGTGAACACCATCATCACGTCGAGGGGAATTCTAACATTGAAACCGCGAATCTGTATATCCTTTTCTTCCATAATGTTGAAAAGGCCAACCTGTATTCTGGGCTGTAAATCAGGGAGCTCATTGATGGTGAAAACTCCGCGGTTTGTTCGCGGAATAATTCCAAAGTGGATCGCCCCTTCGTGCGAGTAATGTAGTTTCTGCACCGCTGCCTTGATCGGATCGATGTCGCCAATCAGGTCCGCGATTGTGACATCCGGCGTCGCAAGCTTCTCGCCATATCGCTGCTCGGGTGTCAGCCATTCGATCTCGACATCGTCGCCGTGTTCCTTCACGAGATCAATGCAATGCTTACAAACCGGATGAAACGGATTGTCGTTTATCTCGCATCCTTTGATGAAAGGGACCTGCTCGTCGAGCAAACTGACAAGGCTTCTTGCGATTCGCGTCTTCGCTTGACCGCGCAGGCCGAGAAGTATCATGTCGTGCTTCGCAAGTATCGCATTAACGATCGAGGGTATCACGGTCTTATCATACCCGATTATCCCAGGGAAGAGGATTTCGCCTTTTCCCAATTTCGAGACGAGATTTCTTCTCATCTCTTCTTTAACCGGAAGAACCTTGTAGCTGCTCTTCCTTAACTCTTCCAGAGTATGCGGTAACTGCTTCATCGCTTCTCTCTTATTTCTACTGAGAATTTATTTTCACGTATCGCCAAAATCAAACCGGTGGCCAATCAAAATTCAATGCATAATTGGAACTGCGTCACTCGGATTATAATTTCTAACAATGCAAACCTCAAAAAAGCTCCTCATAAGATTGAGTTCGGCGGGCGACGTGCTGCTGACTTCCCCTCTCCTGAAGCTTATCAAGGAAAGAGAGCCGGAATCCGAGATCCACTTCGTTGTCAAGTCACAATACGCCGATATCATACGATCAAATCCCAACGTAAGTGAAGTCCATATAGTTCAAGACCATGCGGACTTCCATCAACTCGAAAATCTCAGACGGATTCTTATTGCTGAAAAGTTCAGCATCACTCTCGATCTGCATAACAATTTCAGAAGCGTTTACCTAAGAAGAGGCACAGCACCGACGGTCAGGGTCATTAAAAAGGAGATCGTCAAGCGTGCGATACTAGCTAACAGTAGATTAAATCTCTTCACCGCACCCAGAACAGTCGCACTTAAATACGCGAACACTTTCGACAAGTCTATAACGAGCGTGCCGAGACCCGAATTATATTTTCCGGAATCGGTTTTGAAAAAGGCAGATACGATATGGGGGTCATTCGGAGCAGATGAAAGAGAGTCCGTATTTCTTTGCCCGGGGGCGAGACATTTCACAAAAAGGTGGCCGGTACAATACTGGAAGAAACTCGGAAAGAAGTTGTCGGAGCGTAAGAGGATTGTACTTCTCGGCGGTATCGAAGACGCTGAAGCGTGCCGCGATATACAAAGTGGCACAAACATCCTTAATTTTTCCGGACAGCTGTCGCTTCTTGAAAGCTCGGCGATGCTTAGACACGCTGCTGCCGTCGTAACGAACGACTCCTACCTGATGCACGCGGCGAACGCGCTTGGGGTAAAGACCGTCGCAATTTTCGGTTCGAGCGTGAAAGAGTTCGGCTTCTTCCCTTACAAAGTCGAGCACAGGATAATGGAGGTAAACGGCCTTACTTGCAGACCGTGCTCCCATATAGGACTTGAAGCGTGCCCGAAAAGGCATTTTAAATGCATGATGGATACCACGCCCGACGAAGTTGAAAGCGCGATCGCTTCTCTCCTATCGCCGTCATGAGCCGGTCTTGGATCTCGAATAGGAGGAAGCGCGCCCGAGCTTCTAGCCGGTTAAATTTTCCAAACGAGCGCCTCGTCGTCTGACCCAAAGATGGTCCAAAGATTTACGGCTTCCGACTTCCAGCATTCGGTCAAGTTCTGGATGAAGAGGACATCTGCCAGTACGGACGCACTTTAGTTTTTCCTACTGAAGTTGGATCCCAGCAAGGAGTTTTAATGCGTTGAGATACCTCTCGCTCGTTCCCTTGATTATCTCTTCGGGAAGCTGAGGCGCCGGCGGCTTTTTGTTCCAGTTCAGCGACAGGAGATAATCTCTGACGAACTGCTTATCGAAGCTCGCCTGAGATCTTCCAACCTCGTATTTCGACTTATCCCAGAAACGCGACGAATCGGGCGTCAACACCTCGTCTATAAGGATAAGCTCCCCCCTCTCGTCGATACCGAATTCAAGCTTTGTGTCCGCGATTATTATGCCTTTGTCTTCGGCGTAATCTGCGGCGGCCCGGTAAACAGCAATCGTGTAATCGCGGATTTTTTCCGCCAGCTCCCTGCCGATTGTATTCACGACTACATCAAAGTCGATGTTCTCATCATGGTGACCCATCTCGGCTTTTGTCGACGGAGTGAAAATCGGTTCCGGAAGTTTCTCCGACTCGCGCAATCCTTTTGGTAGAGTAATGCCACAGATCGCCCCGTTCTTCTGGTAATCGCCCCAACCTGATCCTGAGATGTATCCGCGGACGACGCATTCAATCGGAAGCGTTCGTGTCTTCTTCCCGACTACGCTCCGCCCCCTGAGATCTTCCGCGTACGGCCGGCAATCGGAAGGATAATCCTTGACATCCGTAGCGACCACGTGATTTCTTATGATCTTCTTCGTGAAATCAAACCAGAAATTTGAAATCTGATTCAGCACTTTACCTTTAAACGGGATGCCGTTCGGAAGGATCACATCGAAGGCGCTGATCCTGTCTGATACGACAAACAGAAGCTTGTCCCCGAGATCATAAATATCCCTGACCTTCCCGCGTTGAAATAATTTCAATCCGGCAAATTCAGTTTTTGTAATTACCTTTTCCATTTCATTCTCTCTTTTGAAGCGTGACGTGACGGATATAGTCCGCGAACTCGTGGCCCTTTGAAGACCGGACCTAAGATCAAAAATAAATGCTTGCTGGATTTTTTCCGAGTATTCGTGCTTCGATTTGTAAGTTTATCTATTACTTACAAGCGGCGTCGCTAAAGCTCCAGTCCTAGTCTGTGTCATACTCAATTAGGGAAAAGACATCCTTGTCCGGAATGGCTTTGCGGCCGTTTAGCGGAAGGAGCTCAATGAGGAAACATATGCCGACCACTTCCCCTTTCAGCTGTTCGATAAGTTTACACGCTGCGGCTATAGTCCCTCCTGTCGCGAGAAGATCGTCGTGGACCAGTACACGCTCGCCGGGCTTGATCGCGTCCTTGTGTATTTCCATCGAATCCGTTCCATACTCCAGCTGATATTCCTGTTTAATGACTTCCGCCGGTAACTTCCCGGGTTTCCGAATTGGCACAAACCCCGCGCCGAGCTTGTATGCGAGGACGCTGCCGAATATGAAGCCGCGGGATTCGACCGAGATAACCTTGTCGATCTTTTTGTCTTTGTAATGCTGAAACAATTTTTCGACGGCTTGTTCGAACGCTTCTTTGTCCTTCAACAAGGTTGTGATATCCCGAAACATGATACCTTTCTTCGGGAAATCCGGTATCGTCCTGATGGCTTCCTTGATGTCCACTAACTCCACTCCAGTTTTTCTTTTTTCAGAAATGAATTTACGCCTTTGCGAAAATCGTCCGTCGCCCGCGCCTCAACATTGATGGCCGCGCTGTATTCCAAAGCCTTTTCGATGCTCATATCCGGTACTTCGGAAAGCAATTCTTTGGTCATAGCGATTGCATTCGCGCTTGTCCCCACGGAAAACTCGTCGAGGAAACTACCCAGTTGAGATTCAACTTCGTCGTCGGGATGTAACTGTAGCAACACTCCTGTTCGAAGGGCTGCAGAGGCATCGATTATTTTTCCTGTGAGAACGAGCTCTCTTACATCTGACTCTCTGAGTTTCCTAAGCGCGAAGTTCAGCACGATGGCGGGGACAAAACCTATCTTCACTTCCGTGAAACCGAACTTAGCCTTCTCTGAGGCAAACACCATGTCACAAGCAAGGACCAATCCAAACGCGCCCGCCAACGCTGGCCCCCTGACGAGAGCACACGTTAGTTTCTTGCTGCGGTAGACGCCAAGAAGCAAATCTTTCAGCATTCGCGAGTCCTGAAGGTTCGCGTCTGGACTATTCCGCGATAGCTTCTGCAGATAGTCAAGGTCGGCCCCCGCTGAGAACGCGGGACCCTCACCGCGAAAAACTATCGCGCGGACATCCGGCGATTGTTCGGCTAGATTGAGACCTTCTGTCAATTCGGCGACGGCGACGTCGTCCAACGCGTTGCGCTTTTCGGGGCGATTCATCGTCAGGTATGCAACTTTCCCTTTTGTTTCAACAACGACCCTTGTCCCCACTTCTACTCCTCCTCTGACATTTTCATGATAAGATTCCAAATGTCATCAGCAACCTGCATCACCGACAGACGCGGCAACCTGATCAGATCAAACTGAGCCAAATTCTTCAGCCCTTTCAAAGATGAAAGCTGAACGGGGTTCCTCAGTTTTTTAGTAGGCTTGATGTTTACGACCGTCAGTTTTGAGTCATTCTTTTTCGGATCGGGGTACGACGCACGTGACACGGTCGCAATTCCGACGATCTCCTTCTTATCGCCGGAATGATAGATAAAACAACTGTCACCGGCCTTCATCAGCCGAAGATTCTTCAAAGCGAGATTGTTCGTTACGCCGTCCCAAACCGTTTCCGCATCGCGTAACAAATCATCGAACGAGTAGGTCGTCGGTTCGGTTTTCAGAAGGAAATGGGCCACGTGTTTCTCCGTTGATATTCGCCTGACAATTCATGCACGCGAGACGAAAACACTGCCGTTGCGTTCACGATTACGATTTGAATATCGTTAACTTCAGCGAAAGCATCAACGAGAAGTAAGTCGATACGAAATTAGCGGTTGCGAGCTAAACGCACATTGAGGCCTGAAACAAATTTTGCCAGGACTGCACATGGATGACAGACGAAATCGACTTCCAGGAAACACTTGTCTTTTGCGCTTTGTGACCGGCGTTGCGAAAAAGATACCTGATATCAGCCAAAGAACCGCGGAGAGACACATTCCAAAATTGATTTTGAGCACGCTAGAGGATATTTTTTCTATCGATGCACAACTCTCTCTATCTCGGCTTCGACGGAGGAGCGACTAAAACCACCGGGATCGCCATGGATGATGGTTGGAACATTGTCGCAGAGGCAATTGGCGGGCCATCAAACTTCCAGATTATCGGTACCGAGAAAGCTTCCTCAAATGTCCTCGAAGTCGTAGAGACGCTTCTCAGGAAAGCGAGCTGCGATTTTTCCGACGTACGCTCGCTCTATCTGGCAGTCGCAGGGGCTGGAAGAATCGCCGATGCCGACATGATGCGGGACGCATTCATAGATTTGCTGAGAAGTAAAGGCTACTCAATACCTGAAATAGCGATCGGAAGCGACGCTATCGCGGCTCTCGAGGGGGCATTCTCCGGCCGTCCTGGCATGATACTCATCTCAGGTACGGGTTCCATTCTTTTCGCCAAAGATCGTTTGGATCGCATCCACCGTGCCGGAGGCTGGGGGCGTGTCATAGGGGATGAAGGAAGCGGATACTCAATCGGACAAGCCTGCCTGTCGGCAATCGCGCGCCAACTTGACGGGAGAGAGAAAGTGACTTCTATGTGGCCTCTGTTTCAAGAGAGGCTAAGAATTCAAAGTTCGCAAGATTTAATAGCCGCTGTTTACCAGAATAAACTCGACATCGCGTCGCTCGCCCTAATCGTAATTGAAGCAGCCGAACGCGGCGACGAAGTGGCTGGAGAAATTCTGTCAAAGGCTTCAATTGATCTATGTGACCTCATCGATGCGGTTCTCAGGCAGTTAGACGTACCGGTTCCGCTTGTGCTATGCGGGAGTTTGCTGGAATCCGATAATTCATTTTCACAAAAACTGAAACTCAGTATCAAAACTAGATTTACACATTTAAAGATACAGGAACCGGATCACTCACCAGCAGTTGGTGCGGCTCTCTTAGCCGTCAAGAAAATAGGACCATCATGAAACGTCTCTTGCCAATACTCCTCGCATCCGTCCTTCTCATGTCATGCTCTTCAGGTCATTACCAGACCAAGAACGATGGAAAGCTCCCTTCATCTTCCGCCGGATCGGCGCAGCAGGTCAATTCCGGTTACATACTTCAACAGCCGACAGGCACAGACTATAAATGGATCGCTGATACCGCATGGGTGGACAGTACCCTCAGCTCTCTTTCGCTTCGCGAAGAAGTGGGTCAGATGATCGTGCCATTTACATACGCGAAATATATGAGCGACAACAGCAACTCTTACGACGAGCTCGCGCACCTGGTGAAGGAATTCCACGTGGGTGGTTTCGTCATGTCGATAGGGAATGTCTACGAAGAGGCAATGCTCATCAACAGGCTTCAGAAAATATCAAAGATCCCCCTTCTCTTCGCATCCGATTTTGAATATGGTCTTGGAATGCGTTTGAGAGACGCTGTCTCATTCCCAATGAACATGGCGCTCGGCGCGACACGCGACACGACTCTGGCGTTCAAGATCGGGCACGCGGTCGGCGACGAGGCGCGGGCGATAGGAGTGCTTCAGGTATACGCGCCCGTCTCAGACGTGAACGATAACCCCTCTAATCCGATAATCAACGTGAGATCTTTCGGAGAGAACCCTCAGCTTGTCGGACGGATGGCATCCGCCTGGGCAACCGGAGCACAGGAAGCGGGCGTGGTCGCAACCGCCAAACATTTTCCCGGCCACGGCGACACGCAGGTCGATTCCCACACGCAACTTCCGACGATCAACTATCCCTATTCAAGGCTCGACACGCTGGAACTTGTCCCGTTCCGTGACGACATAGCGGCCGGAATAAAGTCTGTCATGGTGGCACACATCGCTTTCCCGTTGTTCCAGCATGAAGTCGGCGTTCCCGCGACTTTGTCGCGGCAGATCACCACGGGTATGCTCCGGGATTCGCTCGGGTTCCACGGCCTTATAGTTACCGATGCCCTGACGATGGGCGGGGTTACGAAAGATTACTCGACGGCGGAAGCCGCTATTAGAGCAGTAAACGCCGGAGCGGACATTCTTCTTATGCCGCCGGATGACAGGACAGCCGTCGATGCAATTGTCAAGGCAGTCCATGCAGGCGTGATCGCTCACGCAACTATTGACCGTGCCGTCAAGAAGATATTAACCGTAAAGTCCGAACTAGGTCTGGAAAAGCGACGATTCGTCAACGTCGACAACATCGATAAAGTGATCGGTTCCATGAGTCATGAACTCCTCGCTCAGAAAGCGGCGAGGAGATCGATAACAATCGTAAGAAATATCGGGAATTACCTTCCCCTTCAGTATCATCAGCCGCAGCAACTCCTCTGCCTCACGGTCGCCGACGACGGTGATCCATCAGTCGGACAGCGGTTCAGGAATGAGCTGGCAGAGCGGTGCGATAACATCGCTTACGCCCAGATCAATCCGACCTCGAATCAGATGAACTTCGACGATGTTTACAAGGAGGCGGAACAGTCGAACATCATCGTCATCGCTTGCTATGTTCAGTGGGGAGCCGGCCAGGGAACCGTAGACTTCACTCCGCAGATTAAGGATTTTCTCAACAAAGTCGCTGCGCTCAACAAGCCGTGCATCATGGTCTCCTTCGGCAATCCGTATCTGCTAAGAAGCGTGCCGATTGTTCCCGCTTATGTCTGCGCTTACAGCTCGTCGAGGTACAGCGTCAACGCTGCGGTGCAAGCATTGTTCGGCGAGATTAACGTGACCGGTAAGCTTCCGGTTACGATACCGAACGCTGCCAACTACGGCGACGGCGTCATGCTACCCAAGACAAGCCTGCAGTACTCCCCGCCGCAAGAGGCGGGTTTCAACCCCGTGAGACTCGACAGGCTCGACTCGATCATGAATTATTGGGTTGCGAAGGGCGCCTTCCCTGGCGCGCAACTACTTGTCGCGAGACACGGCATGATTGCATACGACAAGTGCTTTGGGACTCTGGACACATCGCTCTACTCCAGACGCGTCACGCCTAACACGATGTTTGATTTAGCTTCGCTCACGAAAGTTATCGCAACAACATTCGCGGCGATGAAGCTGTACGACGAAGGAAAGCTCGACCTGGATGCGCCCGTTGCGAGATACATCCCGCAATTCGCGCAAAACGGGAAATCAGAAGTCACTATACGCAACCTGCTGGTACACGATTCAGGACTACCGCCGGATCCGCCGCATTTCCTCTGGGAGACGAGCGCAATCCCGCAAAGCCAGCTTGAGAGACTCCTGAAAGATCCTCACGCCTTCGTGTACGCCGACTCGTTCGGAAGCAACTTTCATCTCGCACACCAGGCAATGTACGACAGCATCTACGCCATGCCGCTCTCATACAAGACCGGGACGAAGATGGTGTACAGTGATATCAACTTCATCGTGCTTGGAAAGGTCATCGAGAGTATCACTGGAATGCCGCTCGATCAGTACGTGGAGCAAAATTTCTACAAGCCTCTAGGTATGACGCGCACCATGTACAATCCGCCCAGCAATTTGTGGAAAGATTGCGCGGCGACCGAATACGATTCCGTCGCCGGTTATCTACTTCAGGGAGTTGTGCACGATGAAAACGCCCGTTCACTTGGAGGCGTGTCGGGGCACGCTGGACTCTTTTCTACAAGCGAGGACCTCGCGGTGTATGCTCAGATGCTTCTCAATGGCGGCATTTACGACGGGCGACGATATCTGAAGGCCTCGACGATTTCACTCTTCACCAGAAAGCAGTCCGATCTCAGTACTCGAGCGCTAGGCTGGGATACTAAATCTCCCGAACACTCAACCGCGGGAAGATATTTTTCGCCGACTTCCTTTGGCCACCTTGGTTTCACAGGCACGATGATCTGGGTCGACCCTGTAAGGAAGCTCTTCGTCATTCTACTGACGAACCGAGTGTGCCCGACGAGAAAGAACGAAGAGATCCAGATAGTCAGACCCACGGTATGCAATGCCGTCATAGAAGCTTTGTCTTCCGACAAAAGATGAGGCCATCGACGAGTAGAAAGATTTTCTTGAACCGCGGCCGCCGATCCTGGGTGGCCGCAGGAGTATAATTGAAATGAGAATCCTGGTAGTTGAAGACGAAAAAAAAGTTGCGTCGTTCATTAAGAAAGGGCTCGAAGAGCAATCCTACGCGGTAGATACTGCATTCGACGGCCTCGAGGGTGAACTTATGGCTTCTCAGACTCCCTATGATGCTATCATTCTGGATGTCCTTTTGCCGAAACAGGACGGCATCGTCACGTGCCAGAAGATACGGTATAAGGGAGTCAGCACACCGGTCCTCATGCTCACCGCGCTCGGGGAGACCGACGACAAGGTGCGCGGCCTCGACTCAGGCGCCGACGATTATCTAACGAAGCCTTTTCACTTCGAGGAACTTCTGGCAAGAGTTCGGGCGCTTCTGAGAAGGAAGAGTCAGGACAAATCCGCGCTTCTGCAAGCTGGCGGGCTGGTGCTCGACCCAGTGACGAGAAAGGTAGAACGCGAAGGAAAACAGATCCGCCTCACGAGCAGAGAATTCGCGCTGCTTGAATACTTCATGAGAAACAAAGGGCAGATACTATCGCGAGCAAATCTTGCCCAGCATGTTTGGAACGTCTCCTTTGACATGGAATCCAACGTAATAGACGTTTACGTCAAGCTTCTGCGACAGAAGATCGACAAGGGATTCGAGAACCCGATGCTGCAAACAATAGTTGGAGCTGGTTACGTTTTGAAAGACACGGATGAGAACGATTAGAGCAAAAATAATTGTCCTCTTCGTCGTAATCTTCGGGCTTACGCTGTCTGCCTTCTCGGGTGTGCTGTATTACCTTTACGCCAGACAGAGTGCCCAGAATTTCGATCTGAGTCTAAGCAATGACGCTCTTGCGATCGTCGGCATGGTCAAGGGAAACAGCTTCCTGGAACAGGAGATACTCTCAGGTATCATACAGCAGCCACTCCAAGCTAATTTCGGACCGAACAGATATGTCCAGGTACTCTCTATAAATGGCAATATCATCATCAGGTCGTCGGATCTTAAGGATGTCACGCTTCCCGTCAGCCCCGACGTTCTTGCCCTCGCGTTAAGTCAACACCAGGTCTTCGAGACGCTGAACGGCAAAACGGCCGGTAAGCTGATTGGTACAGGCCGATTGAGAATGGTGACGTATCCCGTGTTTGAGGATGGAATGCCGAGATACCTCGTGCAAGTCGCATCAAACACTGAACCGCTTGATGAAAACATGTTGCAATTGCGACTCCTCCTTTTCATATCGGTACCATTAGCGATTTTGGCTGCCGCGTTGGGAGGGCTTTTTATTGCCAAGAAGGCATTCGACCCGATCGATAAGATTATCAGGACGGCGCAATCAATTTCCGCTGAGCATTTGGACAAGAGGCTCGAAATGGGAAAGATAGACGACGAGGTGTCGCGCCTATCAAAAACACTGAACGCAATGTTCGACCGCATAGAAGAGGCCTTCAGACTTCAGAAGCAGTTCACTGCCGACGCCTCCCATGAGCTTAAGACGCCCCTAACGATATTGCTCGGCGAAATGGAGGTCACGCTAGCTAACCCACGGACAGCCAAAGAGTATGTCGAGACCCTCGGAAGCGCCGTCGAGGAGATTCGTCGGATAACCAAGATCGTCGACGAACTCTTGACTATTGCCCGCTTGGAAAGCGGACAGCTGGCGATGCAAAAACAACCGGTACGACTCGATGAGCTTCTCCTGGATGCCGTTTCAAAGACTTCCGCCTACGCTTCAAGGAGATCTATAAAGATCAACTTTGAAGTGCACGACCGCCCTACCGAGGAGAGCGAGGAGGTCTTAATTTCGGGAGACGAGGACAAGCTCCTCAGCGTTTTCATCAATCTGCTTGACAACGCCATCAAGTACTCAAACGACGACACAACAATCAGAGTGTCGCTCACCGTCTCCGGAGGATTCGCCGCCGTCGATATAATCGATAAAGGAATAGGTATCGACGCAGACGATCTTCCGCACGTGTTCGACAGATTCTACCGGGCCGATAAATCGAGATCTTCGGAGGGAGCAAGGCGCGGAACCGGATTAGGCCTGTCAATTTCAAAGTATCTCGTCGAAGCTCACGGCGGAAGCATCAGCGTCGCCAGCACCAAGGGAGCCGGCACAACCGTATCGGTAAGACTTCCCATTTGTGAGCCTGCAGTTGAGCTCAAAGTACCTCAGGCATAAATACTAAAGTCCGCCGCCTCCCGAGAGTCCAACTGCACGCAAAAAAAAGAGCGGCTCTTGCCGCTCATAAAAGGCATTTGATTGTCCAGAGACCTCAAACTTCCATAATCTCTTTCTCTTTCCCTGAAAGAATATCGTCCAGTTGCTTTATGAATTTGTCTGTAAGCTTCTGGACCTCCCCCTCGCCGTGCTTCCGTTCATCTTCCGAAACGTGCGCTTCCTTCTCGGCTTTCTTCAAATGTTCATTCGCGTCCCGGCGGACGTTACGCACCGTTATCTTTCCATCCTCGGCAAATTTTTTCGCAACTTTCACAAGCTCTTTTCTTCTTTCTTCCGTGAGCGGGGGAACTGGAAGCCGGATGATTGTACCGTCGTTAGTCGGCGTCAAGCCGATATTGGCGGCAAGTATGGCTTTCTCGATCTCCTGGAGGACAGATTTATCCCACGGTTGTATGGTAATCAGATGAGCGTCAGGCGCGCTGATCGAAGCTGTCTGAGCTATCGGCATCTTCTGACCGTAATAGTCGATCCTGATATCGTCGAGTATAGCGACAGTCGCCTTCCCCGACCGGAGCTTGGAAAGTTCCTGTCTCGTAAATTCTACGGCCTTCTTCATTTTGTCATCTGTCTCGTGGATAATCTTGTCCAGCATAAATTTCTCCAAATTAATGATCGATTAGTTGTTACTGCTGTACGGTCGATCCAACCTCTTCACCTGTCACAATTCTCTTGAGGTTTCCCGGTACGTTCATATTGAAAACGACAATGGGGAGTTTGTTCTCCCGGCAGAGAGTGATCGCGGTAAGGTCCATGACCTTCAAATCTTTTTTAAGTACGTCCATGTACGAAATTTCAGGAAATTTAATCGCGGCAGGATTCTTCTCGGGATCGGAATCATATATTCCGTCCACGCGCGTGCCCTTCACGATTACGTCCGCCTTGATCTCGACAGCTCTAAGGGCTGCGGCCGTATCAGTTGTAAAGTATGGGTTCCCCGTCCCCGCGCCGAATATTACGACTCTGCCTTTCTCGAGATGTCTAATCGCCCGCCTTCTTATGTAAGGCTCCGCCATTTCTTCCATCGAGATCGCACTCATCAGCCTCGTGTACGTTCCGTTCTTCTCAAGCACGTTCTGAAGAGCGAGGGCGTTGATAACCGTTGCGAGCATTCCCATCTGGTCGCCGACAACCTTATCGACCCCGTCGGCAGCCGCGGCAATGCCGCGATAGATATTCCCCCCGCCGATCACTATTCCAATTTCAACGCCGAGCGAGCGGACCGCAGCGACCTCAGTCGAAAAGTGCTCCATCACGGCAGGGTCGATACCATAGCCTTTGTCGCCCATGAGAGCCTCGCCGCTGAGCTTCAAAAGAATTCTGTGATATTTAATATCCACGCTCGCTCCTTCTCAAGGTTAATGTAACAAGTTACAAAAAAAAGCTGCACTTCCGAATAACTCAAGTGCAGCTTCAATGGCTTAGGCTGATATGCCTATATGGCAATCAACGGGTCGACAAAGCCGTTCACTTAGTTCCATCGATCCCGAGCTCAAATCTCTGGAATCTGCGGATGGAGACGTTCTCTCCAGTTTTCGCAGTCATGTCCATGATGAGATCCTTGATCATTCTCTGAGGGTCCTTAATAAAGGCCTGTTCTGTGAGTACCACTTCCTGGTAATACTTTTCGAGTCTTCCTTCGGCGATCTTGTCAGCTATCTGCTCGTTCTTTCCTTCCGAGATAGCCTGTTCGCGAGATTCCTTTCGTTCCTTTTCAACAAGCTCGCTCGGCAATTCTGCGCGCTCGACAACCATCGGGTTCATCGCGGCAATTTGCATCGCGATGTCGCGAGCTAGAAGTTTAAACTCGTCGGTTCGTGCCACAAAGTCCGTCTCGCAATTAATTTCGACCATCGCGCCGATTCTGCCGCCAGCGTGAATGTAAGCCTCGACGACGCCCTGTTTCGCTTCACGTCCCGCACGCTTCTCGGCTACCTGCGCGCCACGGGCGCGGAGAATCTTTTTCGCCTGTTCGACATCCCCGTTCGCTTCCTGTAGCGCTTTCTTGCACTCCATCATCCCCGCCCCTGTCACTTCGCGGAGAGATTTTACCATTTCGACGTTAATTTCCATTTTTACTTTTCGCTTTCTCCTTTTGCTGACGCGCCAGCCGTGTTCGCCGACTGCTCCATCATAGCTTCCACTTTAAGTTCCTTAGTGCGCTGACTACCTTCGATATACGCGTCGGTGAGCGCTGCAGTGATCACTTCGATCGCCTTCACAGCGTCGTCATTCGAGGGAATCACATAGTTTATCGGATCCGGATCGCAGTTGGTATCGACCATCGCGAAGATCGGGATGCCCAGTCGCTCTGCTTCCTTGATCGCTATATGCTCTTTCTTAATATCCACCACGAAGAGAGCGCCGGGAAGTTTGTTCATGTCTCTCACGCCTGACAAAATCTTATCGAGCTTCTGCTTCTCTCGCGCGAGGTGCAGCCCCTCTTTCTTCGTCATGTTTTCGATGGTGTTGTCGGTCTCCATTTTCTCAATGTGCTGGAGGCGCCGGACGCTCTTACGTATGGTGCTGAAGTTAGTCAACATTCCACCAAGCCATCGCTCAGTCACATAATGAACGCTGGCACGCTCAGCCTGTTTGCGTATGATATCTCTTGCCTGCTTCTTAGTGCCGACATAAAGGATCTTCTTCCCTTCTGCGGCCAGGTTCGCTATCGCGTCGCAGGCCTCTTCCAGAAGCTGCTGTGTCTGTCTAAGATCGATGATATGAATGCCGTTTCGTTCCATGAAGATGTAAGGCTTCATCTTTGGATCCCAGCGGCGGGTGAGATGTCCGAAATGAGCACCCGATGAGAGGAGTGCTTCTACACTTGCTCTTGGCATTTTAGCTCCTTTGGTTTTTCTTCTACTTTCTTCGTCTTCACGCGGAATCCCTTCGCTCGATTTTCGAGCCGGGACACCACCGCGCAAATTCCCGCCCACTTAACCGCGGCGGGAGGCCGCACTCACAAGGCGTGAGCAGTCGGCACGGAAAGTATGCTTGTTGTTATTTGTAAGATGATTAACGCTTTGTCCACTGGAAGGATTTGCGAGCCTTCCGCCGGCCATACTTCTTTCGCTCGACCATTCTCGGGTCACGCGTCAGCACTCCGGCTGCCCGAAGTCGCGGGCGCATTTCTTCCCCTTCCTTAAGAAGGGCCCTGGCTATCGCCAGCTTCAACGCGCCTGCCTGTCCCGACAGACCACCGCCGTCTACTATGGCGTAAACGTCGTACTTACCCTGCGTCTCAGTTGCCTCGAACGGCCTGAAGAGCTCGTTCTGAACAGACACGACGGGAAAATATTCGTAATGGGGCTGGTCGTTCACAAAAATCTTTCCGGTTCCCGGGACCAGTTTCGCTCTGGCAGTGGAAGTTTTCCTTCTACCTACGGCAACATTTGCATTTTGAACCGATGCCATCAAAACTCCTGATTATAATTCTATTACTGTTGGCTTCTGTGCGGTGTGCGGATGATCTGAACCCGCATAGACCTTCAGCTTCGTGAAGAGCCTCGCACCGAGCCGGTTCTTCGGGAGCATTCCCTTCACCGCGTGCTCGATCACAACTTCCGGCTTCTCCTCGATCAGCTCTTTGTACTTGGTGTAGGTAGCACCGGTTGGATACCCCGTATGATGGAAGTATACCTTGGTCTCAGCCTTCTTTCCGGTCACTCTCACCTTGCTGGCATTCACCACTACCACAAAATCGCCGGTATCGGTGTGCGGGGTGAACTTCGCGCTGTTCTTTCCCCTCAGAATGCTCGCCACTTTCGTAGCCAACCTTCCGAGCGTCTTGCCGTTAGCGTCGACAACGTACCATTTTTGCGGTACGTCTTCCCTTGTAAAACTCTTTGTTGAATATTCAGGTGACAATTGTATCTCCAATTTTGCCGAGTAATATAGCAACTGGAGGTAAATCAGTCAAGACACCGCGAAAATCCCCTGCTATCGAGCCACCCAAGCGCCCCCGCGATAATTTGGCCCATCCAACTCTCTGCCAAATGCTGAACAGATTCAGCAAGACACCGACGAGGAAAAGTGAGAGACAGCGACAGATGAAATTGCACACCGCGTCGCTTCTTGAAATTATCAAAGATAAGCAACATCCACCTGCCAGCCAGGAGCAAGACAATTGGACGGACCGCCATAGAGAAAGAAAAGAGAGATATGCAAAGAAAAAAAAGCACTCGTAACTTCACTCTCGGGTCAAGCCTCTTCTCTTTCGTCGAATAGAAGCTTGCTCAGTTTGATATGGCTGTATTTGCCTTCAGATACTAACAGGGGCGTAGCTTTCCTCCTCAGCGAGCAAAATATGAATAGCATGGCGCCACACGAATCGAAAGATGAGCCTCGAAGATCCTCGAAACCAAACCGAGAAGAACCACACAAAGAATAGAGTGTATCGCGCTTCCCAAGAATTCCGACCATTGATAATCCGCAGCTTAAGAATGAAAGGATATACCCAATTTATCGTTTGCCTTACGATGCGAGGCTGATAAATTGTAAAAAAAATAGGAGCAGTGATGCCAAAATGGTCATGGCGAGGAAGAGTACTGAACGGTAAGAAATTAACCTCACACACTGAGGCGGTCCACACACCGGGTGGTAGCATCGTCCGCGAGCTCGTCTTCGGCGCCAACGACGGCCTTGTAGCGGCGTTCGCTGTGGCCTCAGGTGTCAACGGTGCGGGTGTCCAAAGCAAAGTCATACTCATAGCAGGCCTGGCAGAGCTTATTGGCGGCACAATCTCAATGGCACTTGGCGCCTACCTTTCGACGAAATCCCAGATAGAATATTACGGCGGAGAGATGAGCCGGGAAGCATACGAGGTCGATAATTTCCCAGATATTGAGAGACAGGAGATCCGAGAGATCTATGCGTCTAAAGGCTTCAGCGGAGAGATACTTGACCGGATCATCGCGCACATAACTTCGGACAAGAAGCGGTGGATAAACATAATGATGCAGGAAGAACTTGGTTTGTCGCTGGATCAGACAGTTTCCCCTCTCAAGTCGGGGATCGCCACAGGTGGGGCGTACGCCTTCGGCGCTCTTATGCCCGTTCTCCCCTATTTGCTCATGCAGCCGGGGCCCGGCCTGATAGCAAGCGCCATCCTGACGCTTTCCGTCCTCTTCGGTGTCGGAGCGGCAAAGACGATCGTCACCGGCAAGAATGCCTGGCGAAGCGGATTCGAAAGCATGGCAATCGGCGGACTTGCCGCCGCGGCGACTTTCTTCGCGGGCAAACTTTTTTCAAGATTGTAGAGTATTAGAGTGTTCCGAATATCCTGTCGCCAGCATCCCCCAAACCAGGGAGTATATAACCGTTGTCGTTGAGTCTCTCGTCGAGTACCGCCGCATATATCTTGACATCCGGATGCTCTTTCTCAAGTAGAGAAACTCCCTCAGGTGCCGCCACGACGCAGCTAAGCCTGATGTTGACCGCCTCCTTTTTCTTGAGATAGGTTATCGCCGCCGCAGCGCTTCCCCCAGTTGCCAACATGGGATCGACCAGGATCACAACACTCTTGGAAATGTTGGGCGGAAATTTCGCATAGTAGTCAACGGGCTTTAGAGTTGTCTCATCACGATATAGACCGATGTGCCCGACTCTGGCGTCCGGGATGAGCGAAAGATAGGCTTCAACCATACCAAGTCCGGCCCGCAAGACAGGAACAAGTATCACCTGATCCGCGCCAACGTAACCCTCCGTCTTTGCGAGAGGCGTCTCAATCGCTTTGGTAACCATCCTAAGGTCACGAGTCACTTCGAATACCATTAACGACGTGAGCCGCCTCAGCACTATTCTGAAATCCTCGCTCGTGGTTCTTCTGTCCCGCAGGATGCTGATATCCCTTTTGATAAGTGGGTGATCAATCACTTGAATGTTTTTCATAGGCCCTAAATTAAGATTGTTTTGGAAATTGATTCTGTACTCTCTGATCGGCAGACCGAAAGAATCTAAGCGGACGAGGCCAAGCGCTCGTCATGTGAGGCTTTCCACAAGTTCCTTGACAGTTTCAAAAGTCCAGTCAGGGACAATGCCATGATGTTCGCTGTACGAATCGTTATACTTACCTGTCTTCACGAGTATCCCAATAAGCCCGGCGTCAGCGGCGCCTCTTATGTCGGCTTCTACATCGTCTCCCACGAAAGCAAAATCCGCGGAGAGCCATCTCTCCCCGGCCTCCACACGTATATCGTGCACTGCCAGGTTGAAGAACTGACGGGAAGGTTTTCCGATGATCTTCGCCTGTTTTCCCGAAGCATATTCAAGAGCGTCAACAAAAGCGCCCGCGTCAATTTGTAAACCGTTCGCGCCCCGAGAATACCTTCTCTTCTGCAAAGCGATCAACTCCGCTCCGCCCATCACCAATTGGAATGCCTTATTGAGAAGATCGTAGTTCATCCCTTTTCCCAAATCGCCAACCACAACATAATCCGGATTCGTTTCGGACATCTCAATTCCCTGGAACTCTTCCAGGATATTTTCAGTGACTTGGAAGTAACACATCACGCCGTCAAACGATCTAAGCAGCTGTGCCACCGCCGATGCAGCCGTAAAAATCTCCTCTGGCTTTATATCGAGCCCAAGCTTTGCCGCGTGCTCGGAGATCTGTTTCCTCGTCAGGGTTGAGGTATTAGACACGAATCGATAATGCTTCCGCTCCTCGCGCAGCCAACGAATGAAGTCCGTGGCTCCAGGTACTAGCGTGTCGCCGATATATAGAGTCCCGTCCAAATCGACGAGCCAGCCCTTTATCTCGTCGAGTCTCTTTACTTTCTGATCGATCAAATCTTTTCGACTTCTTTTAAGCTTGTGATTAAGAAATTAAAAATAGCCTAACTCTTTGTAATAATGCAAAAGATTTGTTCGGACAGTTTGGGCACCAGCATGACAATCGGACCCGTTTGCCAGAGACAAAAACAATCGTCGCTACTTATTTCATGACATAGACAAGCCGACGAGGCCGTCACGGACGGCGCGTCGTCGGCTTTCAATAAACATGGCCAAGCGTTTACGGACGATTAGTTGTGACATTCGTCCGCAGCGCTCAAGCTACCAGGCCGATACTACTTTTCCGTATAGAACAAGCTTCCCTGTCACGTGCATACTGTTTTCCAATATGACCCCGTCCGGACCAATCATGGGAGAGTGACAATAGTAGCATGTCTGAAGGGTTATGCCCTTCCCGTTATGCGTCGCATCGTTAGGAGGAAGACCGTGACAGCTTCCGCAAGAGTCCTGGCTCGAGTTAACGACGTTCCATGTCGGTGAAGAGTTGTTCCCGCCCTTGAAGTTTCCGTGGCAGTAAGTGTTGGAACACTTCAGAGTCTTCGCGTTGAACGAAGGTTGAGGCGTTACCGTGGCGAGGGTGCTGTCATAGAATCGTGTACCCGGTGTATTCGTCTCCGTCATCGCGACACCCGAGAAAGTCACGAGAGTCGCGGACGATATGCCGCCCGGATGAATTCCGGGACCAATTGAGGTGGGCACAATGTGACAGGTCGAGCATTCCACCGTCGAGGCGAACGCGCTCCCGTTTAGATGCACCTGGTGGGCTCCCACGAAAGGAGATGCGGTGCTGGTGTCACCCGCCGCGTCAGGAGGAGGGGCCGGGTTCATCACGCTTCCGTGGCACGAACTGCAATTCGCCGTCGCAAGGACGCCTGTGTTTTGAAGTTTGCTGCACGATGCCAGCGTCAGTCCTGCAGCAATTATGAATACTAATCCAAATCGTGTTTTCATCATTATCTCCCCGGATTGCTCCCATGACAGTAACCGCAAAAGCCGATGCCCGGTTGACCGCCCGGATGGGCGTTAGGATCGGTATGACACACATAACAAACAGCACCGGGGTCAGTATGCCAGTTCCCATTGACATCATGCATGTACATCGGCGGATGTGTCCTCGGATTGTCACCCTGGACTCCATCGGGATCGCTGTGGCATGTAACGCAAACCGGATCGCCACCCTGTATGTCATGACACGCCGCGCAGCTCTCTATATCTCTCCTCGCATAGATGGCGTGTCGTCCCCCGCCGGTTCCGACACCATTCGTAACGAAATCGCCGCCGAAGTGCCACACCGGCTCTATCATAGCGCCATTAGCTTCCGAATTATGGCATTTCACGCAGAAGTTACGCTCGTCGTGGCATGTATAGCACGTGCTCTCGCGTCCGCTCGCCATTATCCCGTGCGTATAACGGAAATCGGGTGGGTGAACTTTCTGGGCTGTCGTATTCTTATTGCTGGGCAGCGGAGAAAGAGACGGCGTGAAAGGTACGTATGGCTGACCGGGGGTTAGATCGACAGCAAGGTTTGCCGCATCGTGGCACTCCTGGCAGCTCGCCTCCGTGTGGCATGACTTGCAGCTATTCTGCGGTCCGGCCATACCCACCAACTGCTGATGGGTCTTGAGGAAGTTAGGCTGCTGATGTGATTCAGGCACAAGCTTCACCAGATCCTTATGACATTCTTCGCAAGCTCCAGGAGCGGCTGTTATCGGGTGATCCACTTTCTTAGCGGTGAAATTCGTCTCGCCCTGGCCGTGGCAAGTCATGCACACTTGCATCTTCGGAAGCCCCTTGTTCGGGGCGTTCTCGGCATACGTCACTTTCGAAATACCTTGATGGCAAGTCTCGCATTTGAGTTTCAGCGAATCTGTGTGCTGGGCATGCGAGAAGCTTACAGGGCTGGGTATCAACGCGAGCTTCCGGTAAGTCGTCGTGTCCGTCGAAGTATGGCAGAAAGTACATTTCGTCGATGACTGATCATGGCACATGAAACATGTAGACATCGACGGAAGGAGATCTTGTTTAATGCTGGCGCTTGTCTTGACATTAGTATGACAATCAGTACACGAAGCGCCAACGTCATTGATATGCTTGCTATGAGAAAACTTTATGAGCGATGAATTGTCGACCGGCGGAGCCTTCTTGCTCGCAAACAGGGTTGAAATGGACAGAAGCGCTACGATACCGACAATCCCGAAGATTCTAGTCTTTTTCATTTGCGCCTCCGTCAATTGCCGCTAAAATTCTTGAAGAAATAGTAATTCACCTGCAGATATCCCCTTAGATCATTTTTGAACACGGGATCTTGATAGTACTGTCCCTGCAGCGTTATCGCCAGAAGCTTTAACGGACGGTAAGTTACACCGAGCGCTCCGTTATAGAGACGATTTGCCGAAGTAAGCTGTTGAAGGACCTTGTAATCCGTCGCGGAGGCCGAAGCTATCAAGACGAATCTCTGATTCATGAACGGATATATTACCTGCGCGTTCACGCCGTTCAGATTGCCGGCGAACCCATCGTTATGTGAGAAACTTAGGGTGAAAAGATATATGTTGGTGCCGACAGTAAATTGATTTGAATTGGCGCCCGTGTAAAAGATTCTGTCATACGAACCGAACGCGCTAATATCCTGCGTGAAGAGATAGCTTGCTCCCAGGTCAAGTTCGTCGGTCCCACTGTGATCAAACACAGAAAAAATAGAGTTGTATGGAAGATTTGACGTTCGATGATAGTACCCGACATTCGCCGAGAAAGAGGCGAAGGGGGAATATCGGAACGACACTATAGTTCTGTCTATGTCGTAGAGATTCAGGTCATAATCAAGACGAAAGTACCCCGATAGGTTGTCGGTAAAGTAAGAAAGATCTCCGGATACGAACCGGTTGGCAATGGCGTCAGGGCTAATGAGAATGCTGTCCTGGGCCCCAGGGGTGTTGAACGATTCAGACAACCGGTAAGCATAGTAACTTGGCGGCTTGAAGTTTTTGTTAACGTAGGCGCCTCCAATCCGAAAGTTATCGAATGGAGAATAGTAAGCCTCACCCCCGTAGAGCATGTTATCTTTCAGGTCGGTGTTCAGCTCGATTCTTTCATTCATCGGTGGAAGCGCGCCTCCAAAAGCGAAGAGAGAGATCTTATCGTCAAAGAGCTTTGCACCGGCGCTTAGTCCGTCAAACGACGACACCCCAACTCTCGAGAAAACCGGCTGCCTGCCGAGTTTCAAGTCAAAGATTTTTGCAATGTTCCTCGCCTCGAAGTATAGGTTTGCGGCACGAAGGAGCGGGTCGTTCGGCAGTTGAGTCATGAAATCGTTAGTAGCCAGAAGATAAGTATGCAGCTGATAATTGCCTGAACCGAAATTCAGCTGCATCGCTTCAAACCCGCGCAGGCTCAACTTGGCATTGTTGGAAGTATCATACTGTTGATACGAATAGAACGTAGTCATGAATCTTCCGCTTACCATTTGAGCACGCGCGTTCCTTACGCCGAACGGGTTCGCGAGGATAAGGAAGACTGCGATAAGTAATCCCGGAAGTATTGTCGGGAGAAAGAATCGAGCGGGGAGCGCCCTTTCAGGCGGCCCCGCGCTGGGCCAGACTCGTCGTACGGGTCCAGCCTTATCTTTTCTGTTTCGAAATCTGCAGTTGATATACGGATGCTTCCGTGCGCTGCATCTTTCTGACGCTATTTCCGGGATACCTTTCACAACCCACCTTCCTTTATGAACAAAAAAATGAACGAACCCGACGACTGCGCGAGCCTTACTGCTGAGGAACTGGGTGAGCTATCTTAGCCCACATAGTTTTGAAGTCGAATCCCTTGAAGGTCGGGCTCTTCTTGTTATGGCAGGTTTCGCAGAATTTCTCCGCGCTGCCGTCTTTAACCGAGAGGAGCGTAAGACCGTGGGCGACAGCTTCTTTCTCGTTCTTCATAATGTCCATCTTCATATAGTCCTTGCCGGGGCCGTGGCACGTTTCGCACTGCACGCCGTCTTCTTTGCTGAATCTCGGACCGAGCTGAGAAGCGGGAGCGTTGTACGCTGTTTCATGGCACTGCACGCACTCAGGTGCATCGGCAGGGCTACCCTTTATTCCTCTCGCTTCGGCGATCTTCTTAGCTTCCGGGGTCAAGAGGGTTTTATAAGCCTGAGAGTGCTTGCTCGCTTCCCATTTCTGGAATTGCTCGCCACTCTTCGGGGTTCTGTGGCACATGGCGCATACCTTCACTCCGACGTACTGGTGGCTGGGTTCAGCGGCCAGCGAAACGGCAGAGGTCAGGGCAAGCGCCATAACCACTAGTGTTAGTGTTTTCATTTGGATACCTCCATTTTGATTTGGTATATACCAGGTAACGTTACAGACGAGACGACCTGAACCGGCCGCTCGCACTTGCATCTTCCTAATATCAACTCAGTTTTTCTTTCCGCACGCATCGCAATATGTTCTTGTCAAGGCTTTTTCTAACTCCTTCTTGCCGATGAAGGCGGAGCACCGTTCGCAATAACCATAGGTCCCGCTTTTCAACCTTTGAAGGGCCAACTCAAGCTCCTTGAATTCCGTTTCCATCTTCCTGGCGAGCTCACATCTGTAATCGGGCTCAACTTCGCATCTCTTGTGCTGAATGTCGCAAACGCTGCATATGTACGCTTCCCCGCTTTCCAAATCGACAAGGTCATCGGGTTTCATATACATCATTTGGAGAACCACGCTAATCCTGTTCCTGATCAAATTGTTAAAGTGCTCCGTCATCTGTCGATCAGCTCTCCCTGTCTTTATCTTTGTCTTTCTCATCGTCATCGCTCCCTTTGGGATTTTCTCCGTTCTCTACAACGATGTCTCCTGCCTTTTCTTCTTCGCTTAGTATCCTGTCTAATTCCACCGGATGCTCTTCTTCCATCTCCTCTTCGGTGATCGTTCCGAACAGCCAGGAAAGGTTCATTGGATAGACATCAGGGTTAAAGATTGAGAAGTACATATGCCACACGAGAATCGCGAGGGTCGCTAGAATCGCTTCATAATAATGCACGAGTGTCGCTACATCGATCCCGAGAAGAGTGAATCTCCCTACAGTGAAGGTATTGAACCAGAGAAGAAGTCCGGTAAGGACCATCACGGTTGTCCCCCAGATGAGCGCCCAGTATTCCGCTTTCTCGATGTAGCTGAACCTATCGAATCGCGGTCGCTTATCGGAAATTCCGAGGTAATACTTCACCGCGTCCCTGACGTCGGCCGCGTCTTTCAAATTCGGGAGCATGTCTTTGATAAACTGCCTCCCGCGTTGAGTGAAGATTACATAGTACACGTGGTATAACGCCGTCACAATCATGATGACTGCGCTGATGCGGTGGATCAGACCACGCAACTCAAACACTCTCTCGCCTCCGCCTCCGATTTCACGGATTAGTCTCACCCACCATGAATCCGGGAATTTCAACATAAACCCCGTGAAGACAAGAAGAGTGAAGCTCACGAGCAGCCCCCAATGCTGCAGACGTTCGGCCTTGGTCATCCTCACATAGAGTTTCTTTCCAACATGCTTAAGTTCGGCGGACGGATCTCTTCTGAGTTTCAGTTTCGCCTTCGACTTCTTCACGAAATCGAATACGTTGTGTATCAGCATCATACCGATAACGCCGAAGATGAGCACCGCGTAGATCTGTGAAATCCAGAAGAGCAGCGGCTGATTGGTCGGCGTGGGAGCGATGTGTACAGGGAACGAAGCAAATTTAGCATCGGCTCCAGGATGACACTTACCACATGTCTTGGCAATATTCGCTTTGTTAATTGGAGAATTAGGATCGGACGAAGGTAGTATTTCATGAGCGCCGTGGCAGCTCGCGCAATTGGCAACGGTCGTCATTCCCCCCTGTTTCGCAAGTCCGTGATAGCTGTCGAGATAACTTCCCACTGCGTGAGCGGGAAGGCCGTATCTGCTGGTGAGCCTGACTGAACCGTGGCAATGCGAACATGTCTGGACGATGTTGTTCTTGGAAACCGTCGATTGAGGATTGTTCGGAGCAAGTATCTGATGGTCGCCGTGGCAACTGGTGCACACGGGAGCGCTGTTGTTGCCGTTTTCCATGGCCTTGCCGTGAATCCCGGCCATGTAACGCTTCTCGATCCCAGAGTGACACCCGCTTTGACCGCAAGTAGCAGGGATATTATTCCTGAATATTCTGGATTTCGGATTTCCCGCGGGAAGCATACTGTGGGCGCCGTGACAATCGCTGCACGTGGCAGCCTTTAGATTTCCCTTTTCGAGCGCGACGAGATGGACGCTATATTTAATGCTCTCAAGGAACGGACGCGACACACCCACCATCTTAAAGACAGTCTTGTTATCCAAATGGCAACGCAGACATGTCTTGGGCTCATTCTGCCTGCTCACCGGCGATTCGGGATTGCTGACGGAAACAACGTTGTGATCGTTATGACAATCCGTGCAAACCGGAGCAACCGCGAGCCTTTCCTTGTAAGCTTTTCCATGGGAAGACTCCAGGTAGTCAGCCGCTTGCTTCTGGTGACATTTGGCACAAGTCGATACAATATTCAACCTGTTGACTGGCGAAGCTGTGTCGCTGGCCGCAAGCATGGAGTGCGAACCATGACAGTCCACACAGGTCGCCCCCTTGCCGGTTTTCCTGAGCGACTCAACATGAATGCTGTGTTCGTAGGAGTCGACAAATGACGTCATAGGCTTGCCGTTGGCCGCCTTCATCCCCTGGAAGAGCTTCGGATTAGAGTGACACTTGTAGCAAGCTTCCGAAACATTCTTCTTGGATACATGGGGATCGTGAGCGCTATGGCATGAAACACAAGTCACCGTGCCTTCGTCAAAAGCCTTCTTATGCACGCTATGGTTAAGATCAGAGGCAACACCTTTGTGGCACTGCATGCAAAGCGAGTCGATCTTCACTCCCTGCAACGAAGCGACAGTCTTCACGTCATGAGCCTTGCCATGGCACGTCACGCACGTGAACGGCTCCTTGCCGACGGTTGCCTTCGCATGCGCCGACTGGAGAAACACCTTCTTTGAAGCGTGACACGATATACACTTTGCGTCTACTACGATTTTGCTGGCAGGCTTGATATCATGCGTGCCGTGACAGCTCCAGCATTTCACCGAAGAATGCGCCAAATGGTAATTCGCGCCCTTGGGCGCTAGAAGATTGACGCTGTGACACTGGTCGCAGTCAACGTTTGGAGAGGTCTGTTTGTGAGGCACATCATCGGCGCTGAATCCTTGATGACAGTCCGTGCAAGCGACCCCCGCGTCTCCGTGTACCGAGGAACTGAAGATGGCAGGATTGACGTACAGACTGATTGTCTTCCCATCCTTCTGCATTGTCAAAGTGGAATCGGAGTGACACGCAAGGCAATCGTCGTTTGAGCTGGCAAAAATAGGTCGTGCGAAAAGCGAATTTAAAAGAATAATGGTAAGTAATGAGAGTAATCTAATTTTCATCTGGCGGTGTCACTCTTTTCGTGTATCGCGGTCTGACATGACGGACATAATCTAGCCGTGAGATTTGATTCTAGAACTTCGGAGGGGATCTCATGCCTGCATATAACACATTGCCCGTAGATACCTTTCTCTATTCGCCGAAGAGCAAAGGCGATCTCGTTTAGCTCAGGGCAGTCAAACCTCGCTGCTTCCTGGAGAACGAGTTCCTTTCCCCCATCGACAGAGACTCCATGCTTTGCCAAGAGAATGTCGCGAAGCTTCTGAACCACAAGCTTTTCGTATTTGGAAAGTTCTTCTGATTTCATTTTAGAATGTCTGTGTTCAAGCTGTGTGCCGATTGCTTCAAAAAGAGGCATCAAAGATAGCCTAAATCAGGCTATATTGGCCCAATTCAACAATCGAGGAAGTCAGGCTTCAAAATTCTGTGGTTTTATGGCCCATCGTGAGCAAAGTTTCCACACCCGTAAAAAGGAGGCTGCCGCCAGGCAACTTTTGAAATCGTCTGGCAGCAGCAGGAGGAGGAAAGAGGAGATCTTTCTCTTGAAACAAAGAAAATTTTTGGGCTGCCGAGATATGGCAGTGCCTTCCCCTGAGCGAGTAGCATTTAAATAAATCAGCAGCCCAAAACCATTTTGCTCTATAGCAAGCTCGCAGTAACCACGTTGCAACTACCGCATGAGCAACGTCGGCACGCTGGGAAGAATAAAACCTATTCAGGCAGGTTGGTCTTCCAACCCATTATCCATGGGCTGAATGGACCGACGAGTCTTCTCAAGCGTCTGCTTTATAGTGTTGCTCAATTGCCTGAGGTTCAGCGGGCGATCCTTCACCAGAACAGCCTCAGTTTCCACATCCGCATAATCCTCATCGCAACACTGCACAATAAGCACAGCAGGTTTTGTCCTTTTCAAATTGTCAAACCATTTTCTCGACCGACTCGGATTTCTTGTCGGTGCAAGTATAATGAGAGCAAGGTCGCCTGAATCGGAACTGTCAGATAAAACTCGTCTCGTCTCATAACCTTCTTTGTCGAGGAATTTGTCAAGCAACTCGTACATAGCCTCTTCATCCGTGACTATTCCGACAGGTACCTTTTGTTCTTCTTTTCTCATTATGCATACTATTAGTCAATCATCGTGCCGACTGAAAAGTCAGGCGAGGGAGCAAAAATGCTTTTAACTTCAAACGAATTTGAGGCACGACCGAATTAGATGGTTTGAATTGCGTCATTTTACCTGAACCTCATGGAGGAATAATTCCGCATTTCTTCGAAAGCCGCCCCCGCGAGGATGAGGATGCCCGGGTGACAGATTTCAAAGAGTATTTGAAGTGCGGCATGAGGACTCTACTTCAAAAGCAGCGCGCCTTTCCGGCCGATAAGCATTCGTGGTATGGCGACAAACCTTGATGTCAGATTGAGGATTCGTTCGCTTCGCCTGGTGACCAGATCTCTCGCGCAATACCACCCTGCGCTAGAGTACTGCGAATCAGAATGCGGTTTGTGCCCCAACTTACGTTTGAGAAATCCCCCATAACATTGAAAATTACTCCACAGTTTGTAAACTTAAGTAGATAAGAGACAATTCAATCGCATGTTCAGCACACTTAGAGCAAAGGTAGCGGCGGGCTTTACAGTCCTCGTGATAATAAACGTCATCGTGAGCGTATGGTCGATCTACAATTTCGACCAGCTTACGCAGGCGATCACAAAGATGATCAAACAGAACTACCAGAACGTCATAGCGACCCAGAACATGCTTATGGACCTCGAACGCGACAATAGCGCGCAGCTCGTGATGCTAAACGGTTACGTCGATCTAGGATACAAACAGTTCCAGGATAACCACAGCGACTTCTTCATTTGGTACCAGCAGGCTGTGAACTCGAACGTGTCCCAGCGGGGCATGCAGATCTTAAATAATATTAAGAAAAACTACGCCGAGTTCGCCGCTGCCACCGATTCATTGCGTGATGTCCTGATGACCCACGGCCAGGTGTATGCGCAGGATTTCCACTATCGGAACGTTCTACCTCTCTCAAACCAGATCAAGGACGGCTGCTTCCAACTCCTGGACATGAATCACAACGCGATGGTGGCCACGGACACGAAAGCGAGCGACATTTCCAACCAAGCCACCGTAGCAGTACTCGGGGCGGCTCTCCTGGCTATTGTCCTGAGCATCGTCGCAAGCTGGCAATTTTCACAATATATTCTGGAGCCCGCCGAGAAACTCACCGATACCGTTAGAAAACTCGGAAGGGGTTACCTCGACGTGCGGGCCACCATCAACTCCAACGACGAGATCGGAGAACTCGCCCGCGAATTCAATCGTATGGCGGAACGTCTTAAGAAATACGACGAGCTAAATATCGAGAAGCTCATTTCCGAAAAGCGGAAATCCGAAGCTATCGTCGGGACAATTTCAGATCCAATTGTGGTTGCGGACCGTGACGGCAAGATCGTATTGATGAACCAACTTGCCGAAAACATTTTCGACGTGTCAGAGGAGGCTTCAATTGGAGAGCAGTTCCAGAGTGTCATCAAGAACACCGACCTCAACAAGTACGTAAAGCGTTACCTTGACGGCGAAAACTCAGTGAACATCCCACCTTATTTCCAGCTCCGCTTCAACGGCGAAGACAGGTACTTCAGGATAAAATTGAATTCGTCAACGGACGCGGCGGGCAAGGTCGCCGGCGTCATACTCATTCTCCAGGATGTGACCCAGTTCAAAGAACTTGACAAGATGAAATCGGATTTCATGGCGAGAGTCTCGCATGAATTCAGGACCCCGCTTACTTCGATTAACATGACGCTCGATATTTTGAAAGACGCACACATAGGTCATGTCAACAAAAGGCAACACGAACTCCTCGTTGCCGCAAAGCAAGACGCTGAGAGATTGACTAAGCTCGTTCGGGAATTACTGGAGCTTTCCCGCCTCGAGTCAGGAAAGATCCAGCTCAAGGAAGACAAGATAGACACAAAGTCGCTGATCGATTTTTCAGTTCAGCCTGTACTCCTCCAATTCACCGATAAGAGCGTGCAACTCGTAGTAAACGCGGACGACACGATCCCGGAATTTGTCGCCGATTTTCAGCAGCTCTCTTGGGTGGTTTCAAACCTTGTGACAAACGCGCTCAGGTTCACGGACCCCGGCGGCAGTGTCACCGTTGATGCCACGAGCGACGGAGAAGATCTCATCGTTGCCGTCAGAGACACAGGTTGCGGCATAGAACCTGCCGAGATGGAAAAAGTATTCGACAAATTCGTACAGGTCCAGGACTCCTCCAACCCTTCGCCCGGCTCGGTCGGCCTCGGTCTTTCGATAGCTAAGGAGATTGTCGAGCTTTATGGCGGTAGAATATGGGTCGACAGCAGGGTTGGCTCCGGAAGCGTGTTCACGTTCTCCATTCCCATCAAAAAGCGTATGTATCACGAAAGAGCAATTTCCGCATGAAAGCCAACGTCCTTCTCGTAGATGACGAGCAAAATATACTTCGTACCGTAACAATCTGTCTCGAGTCCATCGGGCTCGAGGTGACCGCAACTCCAAAACCTGAGGAAGCGTTAAAGCTCGCCTCCGAGAGACATTTCGATATTGCTTTCTTCGACCTTAAGATGTATCCGGTGGACGGCCTTGAACTCCTCGCCCACATGAAGAGGTATTCGCCCGATACGATAGTTGTCATCGTGACTGCTCACGGATCTGTGGATACTGCCGTGCAGGCTATCAAACAGGGCGCGTATGACTATCTTCAGAAGCCTTTCGATTTTCAGGAACTCCAGCACTTCGCCCAGAAAGTGTATGACCATTTCCTTCTTCAGAAGCAGCTGAAAGACCTGAAAGAGGAGCTTCATAAATACCAGGCGGCAGAAGAGATAATAACCGCGGACCCTCAGGTGCTTTCCCTTCTCAATCTCGCGAGAGAGGTGGCCGATACCAACATCAGCGTGTTGATTGAAGGAGAGAGCGGAACGGGAAAAGAACTACTCGCGAAGTACATTCACAAGTCGAGCGCTCGTGCAGACGCACCATTTGTTACCGTCAACTGTGCCGCTCTCTCCGAAAGCCTTCTCGAGAGCGAACTATTCGGCCACGTCAAGGGCTCTTTTACAGGCGCGGTCAGAGACAGACAAGGGAGGTTTGAGATGGCCGATACTGGGACGGTTTTCCTCGACGAGATAACCGAGATCCCGACCACGACGCAGGCCAAGCTGCTTCGCTTCCTGCAAGGGCGGGAATTCGAGCGCGTCGGCGACTCTCAGACCATGAAGGTCGATGTCAGATTCATTGCGGCGACAAACCGCGATCTAAAAGCTTCCCTCTCATCCGGAACGTTCAGGGATGACCTGTATTACAGAATAAACGGCGTGACCATAAAACTCCCTCCCCTTAGAGAACGCCCGGACGACATTCCACTTCTCATCAAGCACTTCATACAAAAGTTCGGCGGGGAGAATCCTCCTGAGATTGGGCCCGACGCCTTCGGAATACTGGCCAATTACCGTTGGCCTGGTAATATCCGGCAGTTGGAGAATGTGATAGAGCGTTCGGTTCTTCTGGCTCACGGAAAGAAAATAGAGGTACACCATCTTCCGGAAGAGATCCGGCAGCTTGAGGGTAAGCGCCTCGTTTCGCTCGAAGAGCTGGAGAAGGAACATATCTCAAGGGTAATTCAGCAAACCGCTACTGTCGATGAGGCCTCGCACGTGCTCGGGATAGACCCGGCGACTCTCTGGCGAAAACGGAAGAAGTACGGGCTTTAACAGGACAACATATTTCGACAGACGCATTGATCGTTAAATTAGGCGTCGAAGAAATTTGAGACGCTATCCTCAGCCTCCAGGTGTGACGCACGATGTTCCGAAAGTAAATGAGTATGCCGCAAGTGCATCCGATGAGGGGACAAGCGTCAAAATATGCCTGCCATACTTTCTGCACTTGACGAGATCATACATGCCGGGATTGGTCACCGTGAAGAAAGTCTTTCCCAACCTATTCATCCTCATGCCGGCAGGCCGATCCCTTATCGGAACCGGCAGACTATCCAGATAGACATACACACGAACCGGACCTCGTTTCTCATCAGGAGATAGCGACTTGAAATCCGATCTCAGCACGAGATTTACAGAAGCAGCAGCGTAGTTCAAAAGTATCTTACCGCCAGCTTCTTCCCCAGCGTATCGCGCGTATTGACCCCGGACTTTCCACTTTCCTACCAGATAAAACCTGTTTTTCTTTATGGACTTCGGCGGACGATAATCCGCAATGCGGTCGTCGGTGTATCCCTGACTGTTGCCGATGTGCCCCCTTTTATATCCCAGGTAAGTCTCAGAGGTTGGAAGGTAACAGACAGCGCCCGGTACGTCTGTGGGTCGAAGAGGCCGCATCAGAGGAGGGAATTTCAGTTTGTGATTCCCCTTCCGGAGTAGCTTCCTGATCATCTGCTCCGAATTTCCGTACTCGCCTTCCCCGACGTGAACATAGCAAAGAATGCCTCGACGATTAAAGAGATATTCTTCGGGCCATGACTGATTGCCGAATTCCCTCCAGAGCGCGAAATTGTTGTCCATGACGATCGGATACTTCAAGCCGAATTGCTCAACTGCCTTCTCGAGATTAGCCCGCTTTCGGGCAAAGAGGAATTCAGGTGAGTGTATCCCGATGATGACGAGGCCGTCTTTCGCGTAACGCTTGTACCATTCTTTCAGGTATGGAAGTGTCCTGATACAGTTGACGCATGTATAATCCCAGAAATCCACCAGTACAACCTTCCCCCGAAGGTTGTCTACTATGTCGGGAGAAGCGTTAAGCCAGTCCGTAGCCGGCAATTCAGGCAAAGAAGGCATTTTGACTTGCAGATATTCAATATCCCCGGGCGCGTAATCAGGATTCGTATACACTTTCGTCCCTCCGACGAACGCGCAACCGCTCAGGAACGATGTAGCGGTGATTATGGTGACAATTATGAAGCGGCGTTTCATTCATCCTCCTCGTTGTGTACATCCATCAATTAGCAGGTGCGCAAGGTGCGTTTCGGGTAACCTGCCCGTTGTACACAACTAACAACCTTCAGAGCGAAAGTTGTTCCCTCAGGGGACGACGAATTCGTGCTCGTGGGGACGGATGGTAAGCACCGGGCAAGGAGCCTTCCTCACCACCTTATCTGCGGTGCTTCCAAAGAGAACATGATCCATGCCTGTTCTGCCATGCGAAGAAATGACTATGAGGTCTGTGTTTTCAGACTTTGCTACTTCGACGATTTCGATGAATGGTTTGCCAATTCTGATGATTGGAGTGGCCTTGATACCGGTTGGAATTTCTCTCGCGACGAGTTCGGTCAGCTGCTCCTCGCTATGTTTCCTGATTTCTTCTTCCATTGCCGGAATGCTTACCTGCCCGAAGCTGAAATCGGCAGGATAGACTATCGGTTCGACGATGTGAAGGACAATCAGCTCCGATTTGAAGAGCTCCGCGAAAGTCACGGCATACTTCAGCGCATGAAGGGAATATTCTGAGAAATCCTGCGGCACAAGGATCTTTTTTAGACTAACGGTCGACATCTTCTTTTCCCCCTACGTTTTTCTCTAACCTTTCGAGATTGGCGCTCGCGTTACCGAGTTGCTCATTCGTTATCCTCAGACGCGTCCCGATTACCTCGCCGAGTTTGAAGAGAATCTTCGTACCGGATTTCGGAGAACGGTTGAGGAGATCTATAAGATCAGGCCTGAAAAATCCTATGATGCGGGAATGTCCTTTGGCGATAGCAGATGCGCTTCGTGGGGATTCATCGAGGAGAGACAGCTCCCCAAAAAAATCGCCTGTCTTGAGAACCGCCAGCGTCTTCTGAACACCAGCCTGGTCGGTAAACATTATCTCTACCTGGCCATCCTGGACCACGTACATGCCGAGTCCCGGATCTCCCTGACTAAAAACAAATTCGTTGGACGTGTATTCCCTTTTGTGAACTATGGCCGCCAGCTTACGAAGTTCCCTGGCCGTCAGTTGGGAAAAGATGGGAACGCTCGCAAGCAGAGCCTCGAGCGAGTTATCTTCTTCCGACCTCTTCCTGAAGAAGTTAGACCATAAGCTATTTTGACCCAGTATCTCCTGTGCCATCGCCCGCAGAGTTAGTCATAAACGAAAGTAAGCCAATCGTGCTTGTCTTCTCCGTCCTTCACTACTTTGAAGAACCGTTTCTGCATCTCGCGAGTAACGGGCCCCGGTTTTCCTGTGCCCACTTTTATTTTATCGACGGACCTTATCGGGGTAATTTCGGCGGCCGTTCCGGCAAAGAACACTTCGTCGGCGAGATAGAGTATCTCGCGAAGCATGGTTTCTTCTCTTACTTCGATGCCTGCTTCCTTCGCCAGTTCCATGATAGTGACTCTGGTAATCCCGGGGAGTATAGCAGACTTGACAGGACTGGTAAACATCACTCCGTCATGCACGACAAAAACATTTTCACCGCTTCCTTCGCTGATATACCCCTCCGCGTCGAGGGCAATTCCTTCCGAGTAACCGTTCGCAATCGCCTCGAGCTTTATGAGCTGCGAGTTCATGTAATTGCCGCCGGTCTTTGCCATCGTCGGGAAGGTGTCTGGCATTGGACGTCTCCAGCTGGAGACGCAAACATCGATGCCGTTATCGAGCGCTTCCGAACCTAGATACTGTCCCCATTCCCAAACGGCCACTACCGTATCGACCGGATTATTCGCAGGGTTAACGCCGACGTCGCCGTAACCTCTGAAAGCTATCGGACGGACATAACACGACTTCATCTTGTTGGCACGTATCGTGTCGAGCACGGCGGCTTTCATTTGTTCGCGGGTATAAGGGATTTCAGTACGATAAATCTTTGCAGAGTTCTCGAGACGTTTCAAATGCTCTTCCAGCCTGAACACGCCTGCGCCTCTGGCGGTGTCGTAGCAGCGTATTCCCTCGAACCAGCTTGTCCCATAATGGACCACGTGTGAAAGGACATGTATCTTCGCATCGTCCCAATTAACCAGCTTCCCGTTCATCCAAATCTTATCTACTTTCTTAACTGCCATTTTACTCGATGTCCTCCGCTTAAAATTCTTTCTTATATACTCGATAAGTCTTATAGCGCTCCGCGTTCATCAGGTCGGCGCTCCGGTTCATCATCAGGTTATCCTCGAGCACCCACGAGGCTTCTCCGTCAAAGTATCCGCGTGCTATACCTCTCTTCGCCGTTTCGTGGAACAATACCGCGGCTATTCCGGTCTGCTGATAACTATGGATTACGCCGAGCACCATAATCCTTAGCCAGTGTATATCTTTCTTCTTCGTAAGCAGATGATACACACCGGGAAGAATATGTCCTTTTTTGTTGAACTTCAACGCATAATTGATATCCGGAAGCGAGAGGGCAAATCCAACCGGCTTCCCCTTTGCCAAAGCGAATATCGCGAGGTCAGGGACCACTACCTGCTTGAGATCTTCCGCGAGGAAGTCAAACTCTTCATCCGTCATCGGTACGAAGCCCCAGTTTTTACTCCACGCTTCGTTGTAGACTTCTTTGACGAGCTTTATTTCATCGTTGATATTCTTCATGTTAATGCTTCTGAATGTGAGCTCTTCCTTATGAGTCACCATCCTCGAAACACGTTCAAGCTTTTCAGTGAATACCCTGTCCTTTGACACGTGATAAGCGTAAAGATCTTTTTCCTTCTTCAATCCATAGTTCGTGAACAAATCCAAATAGTACTTAGGATTATATGTCATAAGGACCAGCGGACTGCTGTCGAACCCTTCCACGAGAAGACCGACCTCGTCGTTTGTTGACGGGTTCATCGGACCGCGCATCGAGGAGAAGCCTTTCTTCACGATCCAATCTTTGGCTGTGTCGAGAAGACTATTCGCGACCTGCTGATCGTTTATCGACTCGAAAAATCCGAAGAAGCCGATTTCCTCATTATGGAACTTGTTGTGATTGTAATTAATTATGGCCGCGATCCTCCCTACAAGCTCGCCATCCTTTCTCGCCAGAAACATTTCCATATCGGAGTGCTTGTAGAAGGGATTTTTCTTTGTATTCAAGAGTTTTTTTCGGTCCATGAGCAGCGGAGGAACCCAGTAAGGATCCCCCTTATAAATCTTCCACTGAAGTTTTATAAAAGCCATGAGGTCCTTGTCGGTGCGAACGGGTTCGACGGTAATATTGCTCATCTGGTTTCCTCTGTTTAGTGCTACACTAGTAGAATTAAGGTTTAAAGCCTGATCTTCAGGCAATGACTCCAAGCTCTTTGCCGATGACTCCAAAAAGCTCCACAATCTTATCGAGATGCTCCTTTTCATGAGTCGCCATGTAACTGGTCCTCAACAACTCACCTCCAGGAGGCACGCCGGGCCGGACAAAAGCGTTCGCATAGACGCCGGCATCGAAGAGCTTCTTCCAGAAAAGGAGAGTCTTCATGGTCTCGCCGATAATCACGGGAACGATCGCCGTCTTGTTCTCATACACTTTGAAACCGAGCTGCTTCAACCCTTGTCTGACTCTATCTGCATTACTTATGAGCCTGTCCACGCGCTCCGGCTCTTCTTCAAGTATCTTCAGCGCTTCGATCGTCGCCGCGACAGATGCAGGCGTCGGACTCGCGCTGAAAATATAGGCCGGAGAGTTGTGCCTTAGGTAGTTTATGACAGCCTTACTACCAACTACAAACCCGCCAAGCGAGGCGAAAGTCTTCGAAAACGTTCCCATCACAAGGTCGACATCGTTGTCGAGTCCGAAATAGCTCGCCGTTCCTCGTCCGCCCTTCCCTATCACACCCACGGAGTGAGCGTCGTCTAGCATTATTCTCGCGTTGTACTTCTTCGCGACCTTAACCATCCCCGGCAAATCAACTATATCCCCGCTGGTCGAGAATACTCCGTCCGAGACGATCAGTTTCGGAGCCTCCAGCGGAAGACGTGATACGACGCTTTCAAGGTTCTGCACGTCGTTGTGCTTGTACCTTACCAGCTCAGCGGTCTGCCCTTTTGATATGAGCGTGCCGAGGACAATGCAGGCATGGTTATCACGATCCGAGATTACATATTCACCGTGCCCAACAAGCGTCGAAATGACGCCGAGCGCGGTCTGGAAACCAGTGGAATAAGTAAGGCACGCCTCCTTGCCCATGAACTTCGCGAGGCGTTCTTCAAGCTCGATATGGAGATCGACAGTGCCGGTCAGATACCGGGAGCCCGAGCATCCGGTCCCATACTTCTCGATAGCCTTCTTGGCCGCTTCCTGGACTCTCGGGTGGGTCGTCAGGCCGAGGTAATTGTTGGATCCGGCCATTACGACTTTCCTGCCGCCGATCATGACTACCGGTCCCTCGTTTTCCTGGAACGCATGTGAATATGGATAGAGTCCCTGCTTCTTTACCTCGTCTGCAAGCGTGTAATCATTGCACTTCTGAAATATGTCCAATCGAGTTTGCCTCCTATTAGTGGATGTGGAAACTGTTTCCATCGTTTTTTAAATATATATTTCAGGTCAGAAAAATGCTAACCGAGGCTCTTCGGCACGTTTTCATGTCGAAGTTCATCTTACCCAAACTTTTCCCCATGCCCTCCTCCCAATTCATTCCTCCGGATTTGCTTCGCACTTCTCAATGTCTTTTGCCTTCCCACTCCCGCCGATGCTGAGGACGAGATAAGGAACACAAAAAATAAAATATCCGACGTCGAACCTGTTTCTCAGGAACACGCCCTGCCAACCGACGTCAACTACTCTCGCGACAAATGCCCAGAGGACAAGAAGGAAAAGCAGGATACCCGCATAGAAGAAAATATCTTCTATGTCTTTTGACGATAATCCGATAACAATCGAAAGCACGAGCGATACGCCCATCATCCAGAACGGCACATAGCCGAACTGCACAGCGAATGGTCCGTCTAACATAAACTCACGGGAGTTCCAAATAATGAACGGAAGGAATGTCGCGAAAAAAACGGCAATCACCGTCAGTGAAAAAATGAGCCCGTTGAAAAGACTCTTTTTCAGGAATTTGAACACGACGTACGGAGAATAAAGGAGCGCCACTATGCTTCTCGTTGAAAGAGCCAGTCCCAGCAGTATAGCAGTGAAGAAAAAGTTTGAGTCTCGCTTTGATGGATCGACACGTTCATCAGCCACAAGCATGAGAACGGCAATTAAAGACATGTTAAAGAGTAACTCGCTTCTTGTAACAAGCTCGTAATAGGTTGTGGGTAGAAGCATCATGATCATCAACTGCATCTTAGCCCTTTGAGAGTCACGACCGCTTAAGATCAGCGCGGAAATCCCGAATAACAATATTCCAGCGGCTTCCAGCAGCCCCGTATTCCCCAGGAGATAGAACGGGCTCGCTGCAAAGAAAAGGCCCGGAAACGCGGACGGATTCAGCGAAGTACCGTACGGATAATGCCCACTGAAAAGGGCATTGAGCCATGCGGTGATGGCGGGGAGTCTGCTCACATCACTTCTATCCGGCAAAACTACCACCGCGATTATTGAAGCCAGGGTCATGAAAGATATTAGCAGTAACGCGTTAAGATGAAATTTCTGAAGGATCCTTTTTCTATCCGCTTCCGTCAACCCCCAAACCGCGACGAGGAAGACCGCGACATAAAGAATACCATCTATCCAGCCGTGAGACATGTGCCGCCCGGCATACTTCAAGACAAAAACCCCGCCGACAAAGCTGAGGATCGCGGCGGCTAAGAAGCTACGCGGATTGTAAGAAGCTTTTCCCAAAGGAGTTGATATTGATTCGTTGTGGAGTGCGCTCACAGAGGGAGAACCGGTTGAGAATATGATCTTAGAAGATTAGAATACGGCGCCGTCGGGTGAGTGACGTCAAAGGGAAAATACAGACGGGCCTCTACTTGTGAATCAACGCGATCTTTGTGACAGAACTTTGGCTGCCGTCAGAACTATAGGCCACGACAATATAAACTCCTGTAGGCAGAATATTCCCAGATTGATCGGTGCCGTTCCAGTAAGCGACATTTCCTCCCTGGGCTTGGAACTGGTCAACCAACTTACCGTCGATGCTGAATATTTTTATCTCGCTGTTGGCGACCAGCCCTTCGATGTGGATTGGCTGTGAAATCGGAAGAACCGCCGGATCAGGGAAAACTTTTAGCTTCGCGAAACTCTGCAGAGGGAGTTTGACTCCGGTCTTCAGCTCGGTAATTCCATATTCGGTTGCCATGTAAACTATTCCGTCCTTCCTGTCGCAGGCGATCGAAACAACTTTGTCGCTTGGGAGAGGACTATTAGCAGTGTTGTAACTTGCTACCGATGTGTTGCCATCATTGGAAATGACATACACGCCAGTGTTGGTTGCCACCCATTTTTGGTCGAGCGCATCATAATCAATGGAGTTTATGAACTGGTCGTATAACGAATAAATCGTACTTATATAAAAAACGTTTGCTGGGTCCGGGTCATATATGGCCATAAGCCCAAGTGACGTTCCGATCCAAACCTGGTCGTCGTTGTCCACGACGACGGAGTTAACCTGGTTGCTCAGCAGGCTTGAGTTGTTAGTGGTGAAGAGGTATGACTGATCATCCGAGAGATTATCAAGCGTCCCGTTATCGTTATAATAGAAAAGGCCGCCGTAACCGATCCCCGATGCCTGGCCGAAGGCATCTCCCGTCCAGACGCCGTTGTAAGCGTCGATCGCGATCGGAATGAAGGCAGAAGTCTGTCCCAAGCCATTATGAAATGAATGCCACGTAGAGTCCGAGGGTGAATATACATCGAGGGAGTTGCCGTTGTATGCAAGAGGGTTGGTAATCCATATGTTGCCGGACTGATCACACGCCGCATTGCCAACGAGAACATAGTTCGCGCTATTCGGCTCCCCCACTAAAGTAGAGTTGGTGTTACCGTAGTACTTGGTCGTATCTCCCGACATCATCAGCATGCCGAATCCCCATGTCCCCAGTATGATTTTGTTTCCGCAAACCGCGCTCACGTATTTCACGTTCTGGTTTGACTTCAACTGAGGGAGGTTGCTCTGATAATAATTCTTCCAGTTCGTGCCGTTGAATTCCATGAAGGCTACACCGGCGGGATCACCATTATTTGCAGCGCACCAGAGATTGCCGGACGAATCCACAGCAAGATCAGATATTGTATTCGTGGCAGGCCCGGGCGGAAGCAAAAACTGGCTTGATGCTCCGACGACTAACATCCCGTTTGCGGTCGCAGCAAACATGAGCGTATCTGAATACTGCGCCACCCCGTTAAGCTGAGTACCTCCGGAATAGAGCGTTTTAAAGGAACCATCAGTCGAGCTCAAGCTATACAAGCCAGAAGCAGCATTCACGAGGAGATCCGAAGATGTCGGCGTCAATGTGTGGATACCGCCGCTCGGCGATCCTGTGACAAGCTGGAATGTAAATCCATCGCTCGTATAATAGAGTCCGCCCTTCGTCGCGACGAACAATTTCCCATCGAAAACTTCAAGGTCATTTACGCCGTTGGCAAGTCCGAGCGTATCCGCGAGCCGCCACAAGTCGGGGGCGGCGAGGTTGATCGCCGACGTCGGCGCATATGAAAGGCCGAATTGGCTTCCCACATAAATTCTTCCGCCGAAAACTGCGACGGCGTTCGACTGTATTGAACCCTGCTTGGGATCGAAATGGGAATACGTATCCAACACATTGAAACTCTTGCGCGAGATCAGGACTACTCCAAACGGGGTACTCGCGAAGATCGTATCGCCGGCAATGGAGAGCGACGTAATTTCTTTGGTAAGGGCGGAGAAATCAACGATGCCTCGCTGCGACCTGATAACCCTTCCCGTAGAATCCAGCTCATCAATGGCGCCGTTCACCTCACCGACAATCAAACGCCCCGAAGAATCGGAGCATATCGCAGTCGCCTGTATGTTTGAGAGTCCTTCTGTGGTCGTGAATTCAGAAAAAGCTCCAGTCGAGGGAGCATATGAGAATACGCCACCGGTAGTGGCCGCCCACACTTTCCCGCCTGAAACGGCAATCCCGCTTATGTCGTACATGCTCGTGTAGTTCTTCCACGTCAAGGTTTGCGAAAATGCGGAACCGGCAACCGCCAGCGAGAAAAAAAAGAGAGAGAGTCTTCGGATCATTCGGCCATCAAATATGTTTGAAAAGATTTACCATCTCGATTGCATCTGCCGCGGCATCGAAACCTTTGTTTCCAGATTTGCCTCCGGCGCGATCGACGGCCTGTTCCAAAGAATCGGTTGTCAAGACACCGTAAACGACAGGCACCTGCGCTGCCAACGAAAGCTGGCCGACACCTTTGGCCGATTCGCCAGCGACGTAATCAAAGTGAGGGGTCTCACCACGAATTACCGCGCCGAGACATATTACTACGTCATGTTTCTTCGAGTCAATGACTCTTTTCGCGACGGACGGGATCTCGAATGCCCCCGGACATTTGTAAATATCTATGTCGTTTTCCGAAACCCCGCGTCGCACCAAACCATCTAGCGCTCCTGACAGCAGCCGGTCAGTGACCACACTATTAAATCTGCTCACGATAATCGCGATCTTCAGCCCTTTTCCGTCGAGTGCCCCTTCATGATTTACCAACTTTATTTCCTCCGTTCTGAAATGAATGCAAGCATTATAATTCTAATTTCTCCAACATTGCGTTGGCCCATTCATGGTCAATCAGATATCTGCCGAGATTCGCCTCGTCATGTTTGAGTCCGCCGTGAAAGTCGCTTCCACCCGATTTGAGGATCGAGTTATCATCGGCGAACTTCGAGTAGTAGAGCGTCTCCTCCGGGGAGTGAGAAGGGTGCACTACTTCGACTCCGTGCAATCCGCTTTTCAAGAGATACCCCAGAAGCCCTTCGTTGACGTAGTGAGACGGATGAGCCAGGAAACTCAAGCCACCGGCGGCGGTTATCATTTCTATCGCCTTTTCTGGAAGGAAAGGATAATTCGCCTCATAAGCGGGACGACCTATCCCGATGTACTTCTCAAAAACTTCGTCGTAAGTGCTGGCAAAACCTTCCTCGACCATCGTATTAGCTATATGAGGCCGACCTACCGCTCCGTTTTCTCCGGCCCTTTCAAACACAGATTCGAATTTCAAAGGTATCTTTATGTCGTTCAGTTTTGCGATGATGCGTTTCGCGCGCTGAATGCGTCCCTCCCGGAGCTCGATCAGGCCGCCGAGAAATTTCCTGTCCGCGTAGTCGATGAAGTAACCGAGTATGTGTAGCTGGAACCGTTTGTACCTCGTGGTGACCTCAATCCCCGGAACAACCGTAACAGACATTTCACTCGAAAGACGGAATGCCTCATCAAGCGACAACACGGTATCATGGTCGCAAATCCCAAGCGTTGTAATTCCGGCATCTGCAGCCTTTGCCATCAAATCACGTACACTTAATGCCCCGTCGGACGAATCTGTGTGAGTATGAAAGTCTATCTTATCTGATTTCGTTCTTTTATCCACAAAGCACATCAGGTGAATTTCTGCCTGAACAAATCGTAATCCAATATCGTTACGGCATTACCTTCCACGTGGAGAAGTTTCAGCTTCTCCATTTTGCTGAAAGTGCGCGAGACGGTCTCTCGCGTAGTTCCCGCCATGTTCGCGATTTCTTGCTGGACAGGGAGGTTGTCGATCTCGACCTTACCCTGCTTAATTCTGCCTCTCTCATCGGCGAACTGAAGGAGGACGTAACCCACGCGGTGGTACGCGTCTTTTAGCGAAAGACTTTTTATCAAAGCGTCCGCTCTTCTGAGCCGCTGCGTCAGATGCTTGAGCAACGAAATAGCAATGCTCGGATATTCGTGCAGAAGCCCGAGGAAGTCCTTCCGATGAATCACAAAAAGCTCTGCATCGTCAAGCGCGACGACGCTTGCCGACCTCGCTTCGCCGTCGAGCAATGCCATCTCTCCAAAAATATCGCTCGGGCCGAGAATGCTAAGTATCACTTCACGCCCGTCTTCTCCAATTCTTACGACCTTAACCTCTCCGCTGACGATTACAAACAGCGCCGATCCCGATTCTTCCTCCATCAGGATAACTTCCCCCTTCTTGTAGCTCTTCCTTACGCCACAAGCGCTTACACGCGCAAAATCTCTTTCTTCCAGCTCCTCGAAAATTGGAGCATTCCTCAGAAACTCCATTGCTTCTCTCATGCCAAGGCTCCCACGTTTCTTTAGCGATAGCTGCCAGGATTTCTAAATAAAAATATAGAAGCACCCCGACATAAAGTCAACGTCAGTTGGTGAGCCTCCATGCCCGGCCAAATGCTTACGATAGACTGTGCGACAAAGGAGGTCTAACTCGAACTAAATCTTACTCCGATGAGTTTTATATTCAGTTATGAATAAAGATTCACGGACGGAAGGATGAAAAGAATATATCTCGATTACACGGCTACGACTCCCATGGATAAACGCGTCGTCCAGGCGATGGTTCCCTTTTTTACCGACACGTTCGGAAACGGGTCAAGCATACATTCGTTCGGAAGAGAGGCGAAGGCCGCCCTCGAGACTGCGCGCGAGTCAATAGCGTCTCTGATCGGCGCCCGACCTTCGGAGCTTCTCTTCATGAGCGGAGGAACCGAGTCTGACAATTCCGCGCTGAGGGGAATTGCTTCGGCGCATTCCGGAATCGGAAAGAAGCACTTAATCATCTCTTCGATTGAGCATCACGCCGTCTTGCACACAGCCAAGTTCCTGGAACAGGAAGGTTTTGAAGTTACTCTCCTTCCGGTTGATGCGAAGGGATATGTATCGCCGGATGAGCTCACAAGGGCCATCACCGATAAGACGCTTCTCGTGAGCATCATACACGCGAACAATGAGATCGGTTCGACGCAGGATCTAAAGGCAATCGCGGAAATCGTACACGCTGCCGGAGCTCTTTTTCACACGGACGCGGTACAATCGTTCGGCAAAATCCCTCTCGACGTATCCGAATCCGGCGTCGACCTCGCGTCGTTCACTGCGCACAAGATTTACGGCCCTAAGGGAATCGGCGCTCTGTACATAAGACGAGGGCTCGAATTCCAACCCACTTTTCACGGAGGCTCACAGGAACGGAACAGGCGACCAGGCACAGAGAGCGTTCCGCTTGCAGTCGGCTTTGCGAAGGCGGCTGAGTTGGCCTCGCAAGAGATGAAGGAAGAGCTTGAAAGGTTAGCCGGCCTCAACGGGCTTCTCAGAAGTCGAATCAGTAACGAGATCGCTGGCGCCGTATTCAACTCACCCGTAGATCGCGCGATCCCGAACATCCTGAGCGTGTCGTTAAACAGCGACGAGATTGAAATTGACGGAGACGCGCTTATCATAAATTTCGACTTGGAAGGGATAGCGGTCACGAGCGGATCCGCGTGCTCTTCAGGCAGCCTTCAGCCTTCGCATGTAATAAAAGCCCTGGGAAGAAACGACTCGACGACAAGAGCGACGGTGCGGTTCTCATTCGGAAGATTCACAAGTGAGGAAGACATTCACATCGCCGCCGATGCCTTTGTCCGCATCGTGAACCGGATCGGCAAGCGCAAGAAGTTCAGCTCAGCCGTTTCATAACAGCCCCAAAGAAACCGTCCATATTATGGCGGTGAGGATAAGTCGTAAGAAATCCGTTCTCAATCAGCCGGTTAAATCTTTCCCCCGGCAGATAGTTCGCGGCATCCTCCCGCTGGAATCCGCCATTAGCTTCCAGGAAAGAATTCACGACCTCGATGTTTTCCTCGGCGAAGATGCTACAAGTCGAGTAGACTAACACGCCGCCAACCCTAACGAGCCTCGCGTAGCGTTCAAGGATTTCCTTTTGATAACGAGCGTGACTCGCTACCGATTCCTTCGTGAGCCTGAATTTCTTGTCGGGATTTCGTCTGATCGTCCCGCTTCCGGAACATGGGGCGTCCACTACGACCTTGTCCGCGACACCTAACAATTTCCCTGCCTCTCCAAGATCGCGTTCTGTCACTTTTATGGGGGAAATATTCGTGTACCCGTTTCTGTTCGCTCGCGTGACCAAATTTCGGAGCCGCGCGTCGTCAACGTCCAGCGCGAACACTTTGCATTTCCCAGCGGCCAAGGCCGCAATCTCCAGGCTCTTTCCTCCCGCACCTGCACACGCGTCTACGATAGTCTCGTCTTCGCGCGGATTAACGAGAAACCCCACGAGTTGGCTCGCTTCCTCCTGGACTTCGATGATACCGGTTTTATAAAGTGCATCATTATTCAGATTCAATCTCTTCGACAAATTCAGCCCAAGAGGAGAATACTCCGTCGCTTCAACAGAATTGCCCTCCGCTATAAATTTTCCGGCAACATCCTCGCGCGACATCTTGTTGATGTCGACACGGATACAAACCCTCGCTTCGCGGTTTAGGGCGGCCATCACCGGAATCACTTCATTTCTGACATCATCCGTCAGAAGCTCCGGAAAGAAATCCGGAAAAGAATAAAGCAATGGCTCTTCGCGATGGTTTTCGGCAAGGTCATTCCATGCCGACTTCACACACGATTCCCACGCGGCCAGGTCTAACTTCTCGCCAGACATCCGGTACGACTCGATCAGCGTCGGGTAGGCGCCTTCCAGTTGCGCCGCATTCGTTCCATCTGATATAATTTCCCGCGCGAGGAAGACGTAAAGCGGGCTGGCCTGACCGACACATTTTTCCGATATGGTTCGAAGCAGAAGAAAATTTCTGATAATGTCATAGATCTTATCGCTGATCCATCGCCTGTCGTGAGAGCCGAGATAACGCCTTTCCCTGAAGAAGTCCTGAATTACCCTGTCTGATGGGAGGGTGCTCCTCACCACCCTGTCGAGGAGCTCGACAGTATGCCCGGCAAGAGAAGAAGGATTCATCGCCCCGAAGATTGCATATGCTTGTAGAGCAGATAGCCGTAGCGAAGGCCGCGGTCCGTGGATAGGAACTCACTTACTCCGGCGGCTTCAATGGCTTTCTCGAGAATCAGCGTACCAGCTAATATCACATCTTCCCTTCCCTCGGCGGCCTCGGTAAGCTTGCGGATTTCGTCGGGTGTCTTCCACCTCAATCGACCGAAAACATCCTTAAGAACAGTCGTAGACATCCGGTAATTGTTTACCGCCTCCGGCGCAAACTCATATCTTTCCTGCGCGATCAGGGCGATCGTCGTAGCGGTCCCTGCTACCGCGAATACTCGGTCAGGCGATATCTCAAAAAAGGGAAAATTCTTCAGTGCGTCTTCGATGTATTTTTCAGCTTTCTGAATCTCATCATCCAAGGGAGGAACATGCTTGAAAAACATCTCCGTGATGCGGACCGCCCCAACATTGATACTCTGGAAATGGGATGGTTCGGACCCGCTTCCGTAACTGAACTCAGTGCTTCCGCCACCGATGTCGATAACGAGAGATCGACGCGATTTGTCGGGCTCGCCGCTCACCGCGCCTAGGAATCCTAACTTCGCCTCCGTTTCTCCCGGAATAACCTCCACGTTGATACCGCACAGCTCTCTCGCGGCAGATATGAACTGGTCCCGGTTGATTGCGTCCCGAACGGCGCTCGTTGCGGACGCGAAAACTCGGCTGACGTCGTAATCGTCCGCAATCCCGCGATACTTCTTAAGTATCTCAGTCGCCCTTGCGATAGAATCACTGTCAAGCATCCTGGTCGCCGAGACGCTTTTGCCGAGACGCGGAACTGAGTAAAAGTCTTTAATCGGATTTATGGTTTCGGTCCCATCAATTGTCCCTATCAGCATCAAGATGGTGTTCGTTCCGATGTCTATCGAAGCGTATTTCATTTGCTGAGCGCTATAGCCGACCATTCGGCTTCGCGTAGCGTTTCGACTACCTTGAATCCGGATTTCGTATACGATTTTACAATATCTTCCTCGTCAAGAGTGAGGAGGCCGGCCAGCAGCAACACGCCACCCGGCTTACATCGCCTCCTCAATTCGGGTTCGATGTAAAGTAGGGTGTTCCTGTTTAGGTTCGCCACCTCAAAGTCAAATTCCTCGTCACCGAGTGAAGCGATCTCGCCGCGAATTACCTCGACCTTCTCTAAAACGCCGTTCCTCCTGATATTCTCGATCGAATTCTCGATAGACCACTCGTCGCGGTCCACCGCGATGCAGCGGTCAGCGCCAAGCTTGATAGCCGCAATGGCGAGCACGCCTGTACCGGTGCCGACATCGAGTATCCTCTCGCCGCCTTTGATGTATTTTTCGAGGAGCCGCACCATCATCCGCGTGGTTTCATGGTGACCGGTCCCGAACGACATCTTCGGGTCTATTTCAATGACAATCTTCGCGCTTCCGTTGTATTCCTTCCAGCTCGGTTTGATCGCGATATTATCGGTTACCTCTATCGGCACAATTGATTCTTCCCATTTCATATTCCAATCCTGATTCATTATTTCTGAAACTTCAACGGTATATTTTCCAACCTTGCCTTCACTTCTCAGGTGCCCGAGAAATCTAACGACATCTTCTTTGTATTGGGGATTCCATTTTGATTCGGCAAAGTAGCATTTGAGTTCATTCTCCTCCTCGACGAATCCCTCGGCTCCGACATCACTCAGGAAACCTACAACCAGATCGTTGACCGCGCCGTCGGTGGAAACTAAGAGTTCGAAATATTTATCCTGCATATCGCGTGTACGGGTAGCTGTTTAATTTTCTGTAAATCACTTCGAGCAAAACTCTTCCTACAGCATCGAGACTCTCGGGACTGCACTTGTCTGGTGTGTCTTCGAGCGTGTGCCAGTATTTATAATTGAAGTCGATCAGATCGACGGCTTTGATTCCTATATTGTCCAGCTGGAGATGGTCGTCGTAAATATACCCGCTTGTGCTGTCGGCAAATTGCGTAACCCCCATCTCGGCAGCCGTACTCCAGATGAGATTAACTACGTCAGGCGCATATTCTACGGAATAGGATTCCTTTGGTATGCTCAAGTCTTTCTGCCCGATCATGTCCAGGTTAATGGCAAAGAGGGGTTGATACATCGTAGGTTTTGTGGCAGCCCAGTATTTTGAACCGAGGCAGTAGTAGTTCATGTCGCCTTCCCTGCCGTAGTCCTCGCCGTCCCAGAGTATTATGTCGATGCCGACAGGTGGCGGAGATGCCTTGAAATCCCTTGCAAGTTCAAGAAGGACAGCGACTCCGCTCGCCCCATCGTCCGCGCCGGGAATCGGCTTGTCCACCGGTCCGCCTGGCTGGTGATCGGCGCGCGGACGGCTGTCCCAATGCGCGGTAAGAAGAATGTGCACCTTCGATTTCATATTGAAATGGGCAATGACATTGGCAAGATGAAGGACGACTCCATCGTATCCTGGGACATTGAATTTCTGAAGCTGAACGGAATCAGCATAAAGACTGAATTCATGCTGGAGATATTGCAAACATTTAGCATGAGCTTCGCTGTTCGGGGCTCGCGGGCCGAAATCGACCTGCTTGACCAGATAGCTAAAAGCCTGCTGAGCGTTGAATTTCGGCATCGGCACAGTCGGAATTATGTTCGTCCGCTCCTGGCTGTTTTGCGTTCCAAGCGCCTGCTCCTTCTTCGAATTCTTTGAACACGAAGTCAGAGTTATCGCGGCGGCAAGCAGAAGCAGTAATTTTTGCATAAAGAAGTTTAAAGATTGTGATAGGAATTTCCAAAGCATATGAAGTCGCCATCAAAGGTAAAATCCACTTTGCTGAAGAGACGACATAGCTGATAGAGCTCGTTCCTCTCCGCGGTTCCTGGTCTAAAAACCTGTTGCTCCCGACAAAGCCCTTTTGGAATTACTCTCCCGCGCACGATCGGATGTCCGCACTCCTTGACATTACCAGGCTTCATTTGTCGAGCCCAACTCGGCTGCGAGACGAGTGCAGGCAAGTCCTTCATCGCCTTTATAAGCGTTTGGTTTCTCCTAACCGCTCTTCTTCTTCGACTCGAAGAAGTGGAGGCAAAAGCCATCCGACGGACACACCTCCACGTAGTTACCGTATTCGCCATGTTTAATCACGAGCGGCAACGAAAGAAGTCTTTCAAGTTTCGACCGCAATTCCTCAAGTCCCTCCACCTTAAACGTGATCACAAACTTTTTCGGTTTTCCATAAGTCACCGCGAAGTCGAAACCGGAGACCTTAAACTCCGACCAATCGCCGTCAACGTGCGCCGGAGCACCGAACAAACTCGCGTAAAACTCCTTGGCAGGAGTCGGTTCTTCGAGGGCGCAATGAACATTCTCGAGCCCTTTGATATGAGAAATAATTTCAGATTGCGATGGCTGCCGATACTGCATAGACCTCAGAAGCTCCATTAGATTTGAGGGTCCTGGCGCACTCCTTGATTGTCGCGCCGGTTGTAATCACATCATCAATGAGAAGTATCTTCTTTCCATTCACTTCATTCGCGCTAACTTTCCCGAGTCCGAAGGCTCCCTTTACGTTCTTCTTTCGTCCTTCGGCGTCGAACGAAGTCTGTGTTTGAGTCTGGCGAACCCTAACCAGGAGACCCGGTTCGTGTGCCACCCGGAGAATTCTCCCCACGCTTCTTGCGATAAGTTCGCTTTGATTATAACCCCGTTCACGCCGCCTCGCCGGGTGAAGCGGAACAGGAGAAACTACATCACAGAGCGAAAGCATGTCGTCGTTCACTATTTTCTTCGAGATATAGAAGCCGAACCTCTCGGCGATAGCCTCCGCGCCTCCGTATTTCAGGAGGTGCACAGCTTCGCGGACGCGATTGTCCTGCTCGAAGAGGAATACGGAGTCGATCTTGTCGATGGTTTCGTCTGAAAGGAACTTGGCCTCGATCAACTGAGTGATCGTCTCGGTAGGCGCCACTCGCTCAAAGTCTTCCCAACAATTCGAACAGACATAGGCTTCGGCTCTCCCTAGTTTCCTCTCACATGTCGAGCAAACCGGTGGATAGATAAAATCAACAATCGCACCCGAGATTTTACCGATGTAAGAAATCATGATCTGACAAAGAAATGTGATTATTTAATATCAAAAAATCGGCGCCCAGTCAAAGGGACCTAATTGCCGCTATTTTTCCGAACTACTTCTTCTCCGACAGCCTGTGGATCTCATCGCGAAGTTCGGCTGCTTTCTCGAAATCGAGGTCCTTTGCCGCCTCATACATCTCCTTCGTCAGCCTGTCCACAAGTTCCCTTTTCTGCTGGTCGGTTAGATATCTCTGGTTAGGTTCGGCGACGCTGGCTTCCTGCAGCCGTCGCGTCTTCTCTTCTGCGTCGGAACGCACGTCCGCGATGGCGGTGGACGCCATTATTTCCTCGGCGGTTTTCACGATCGACTTCGGCTTGATGTTGTGCTCTGTATTATAACTGGTCTGTATCTTCCTGCGCCGTTCCGTTTCATCGATCATCCTTCTCATGCTCTTGGTGATAGTATCGGCGTAGAGAATGACTCTGCTCTCTATATTTCTCGCCGCCCGGCCCGCTGTCTGAATCAGACTCTTCTCCGACCGAAGGAACCCTTCTTTATCCGCGTCGAGAATGGCGACAAGCGATACTTCGGGTAGATCCAGCCCTTCGCGAAGGAGGTTGACGCCGACAAGCACATCGAACTCGCCAAGCCTCAGATCCCTGAGAATCGAGACACGTTCTAGCGAATCTATATCAGAGTGGACGTACCTCACCCTTATATTCAATCCGCGCAGATACTCGGTCAGGTCCTCCGCCATGCGTTTCGTGAGCGTCGTTACAAGAGTTCTCTCCTTTAAGGTGACACGCTCGCGAATTTCCTGGAGAAGGTCATCCATCTGATTCTTCACAGGCCTTACTTCAACTTCAGGATCCACGATGCCCGTCGGCCTGATGACCTGCTCGACGAAAACGCCGCCGCTCTTTTCGAGTTCGTACTCGTCAGGGGTCGCGCTGACATAGACCGCCTGGTTCACCATGGATTCGAACTCCTCGAACTTCAGTGGGCGGTTGTCGAGCGCCGAAGGAAGCCTGAAGCCGTACTCGACCAGCGTCATTTTGCGCGAACGGTCTCCGTGGTACATCGCGTGAAGCTGCGGCAGAGTCTGGTGAGACTCGTCGATAAACATCAGAAAGTCTTTCGGAAAATAATCGAGGAGCGTGTACGGCCGCTGCCCTGGCTCTCTACCGGTGATATGTCTCGAATAATTTTCGATCCCGCTGCAGTATCCTACCTCCTTCATCATCTCGATGTCGAATCTGGTCCGCTGCTCAAGGCGCTGCGCCTCCAGGTATTTGCCGAGCGCCCGCAACTCGGTAAGCCTGTTGACGAGTTCGGCCTCGATACCAACTATCGCCCGCTGGAGGTTCTCCTCGCTCGTGACGAAGTGCCTTGCCGGGTAGATCGCAACCTCTTCCATATCGATTGCCGGAACTCCGGTTAGCGGATCGAACGTCTTGATAGACTCAATCTCATCTCCAAAGAATTCCACCCTTATCGCTTCTTCGATCTCGTATGCCGGGAAAATCTCGACCACGTCCCCCCTCACCCTGAAGACGCCGCGGAGGAACTCAACATCATTGCGGGCATAGAGGCTTTCGATGAGTAGCTGCTGAAGGTGACGCCTACCCATCTTTTCGCCTTTCCGGATCAAGACCATTTCGTTCTTGTAGTCATGCGGCGAGCCTATTCCGTAGATGCAAGAGACCGAAGCTACAACCACGACGTCGCTTCGTCCGGAAAGTAGCGAGCTCGTCGCGCGGAGACGAAGCCTGTCGATCTCGTCGTTGATGGAGGAGTCCTTTTCTATATAGGTGTCCGTCTGTGGGATGTAAGCTTCAGGCTGGTAATAATCGTAATAGGAGATGAAGAACTCGACGACGTTTTCCGGGAAGAGCTGCTTGAATTCTCCGTAAAGCTGCGCAGCGAGGGTCTTATTATGAGAAATAACCAGCGTAGGCCGGTTGATGTTCTGCATGATATGGGCCATCGTGTAAGTCTTCCCGCTCCCCGTCACTCCGAGAAGCGTCTGGTGCTTCAGCCCTTTTCTTATCCCCTCCGTGAGCTCTTTTATGGCCTGCGGCTGATCGCCGGACGGTTTATAATCTGAAACTAATTGGAATTTATTTTGCATTCGCTTCTCTCAAGTCTTATCCTCACATAAATCTAACCCTGCAACCGAGAAAAACGAAATCGATGGAATAGCCGCCGAATACTTTCGATGGAGTTCACTCCATGCTTTTCCCTACTTCCCCGTCAAAACCGACTTGAACACATATCCAGCGACCTGCGGATTTTCCTTGAAACGTCTTATCGAATATGCGTACCATTGCTTCCCAAAAGGGACATACACGCGAAGCTTGTGCCCATCTGCCACGATCCGGTCCCTTAGATCCTGTCTTACGCCATACAGCATCTGGAACTCATAACCGTCCGGCTGCAAATGATCGCGGCTCAGAAGGTCGTATGCCGCCCGTACCAGCATGTCGTCGTGAGTCGCGATTCCGATCTTGCACCCGCCTTCCATCAGCATGGTCATGAGCTTCACGTAATTCTTTCGTATTTCATCCTTTTCCTTGAACGCGATCGACTCAGGCTCGACATAGATGCCCTTACAAAGCCTAACGCCCGCCTTCATGTCGATCAGTCGCCTGACGTCTTCCTCACTCCGGCGTAGATACGCCTGTATCACGACGCCCGTGTTTTCGAACCCGGCCTTACGAAATCTTTCGTAGGTATCGAGCGTAGCCGCAGTAACATTTGAATCTTCCATATCGATACGAACGAATATGCCGAGGCTCTTCGCCGTATCCATGACTCTTTTCACATTTTCAAAACAAAAATCCCTGTCTATGCTGAGACCGAACTGGGTAAGCTTGATCGAAAGATTCGCGTTGAGCTTATTCTTTTCGATCATCTTCAGAACCTCGATGGCCGCATCGGAAGAGGCAGATGCCTCCTCTTTTGTGTTCACGTTCTCACCGAGGACGTCAATCGTCGCCATCATCTTTCTGGAATTGAGTTCTTTCACCACCTTTTTCGCATCTTCGATATACTCGCCTGCGATGTAACGCATGGCGAAACGCTTCACGAATCCTTTTGGGAAAAGCTGGAGCGTCGAAACTATGACATTGTTCAGCGGGTTCATTCATTCTCCATTTAGAGTTGGGTTGTACTTCTTCGCCCGGCAAATCCCGAATCGATCGGGTGCCAGAACAATATGTCCTCCTCACCTAGTTTGTAACAAAGGTAGACTTCTTCGTCATTCTCCCTGATATGCGGAAAGTCTATCAGGCCGTCATCCAGACTCTTCACGAGCACGCCTTGCTCCGTAAGTCTCCTTACGATGGTCACAAGTTCGTCAAGCTCTTGAGGATACGTCCCGGAACCGTTGGGTCCGGCGCCGCCGAAGTAGCGGTGCCGATAAACATCATAGCCCTTAGCTCCAAGAGAGTTCTTCAGCGCGACAATTCTCGATAGATCCGGAAGGATCATACTCAAAAGCGATCGGGCCTCCCCGAGTGTGAAGTGCCTGGCATGAAGCGGCATGTGAAAATTTATCAGAGCTGTCCCCGAGAATCAAATCATGGATAGAACCGCGTGACCGGCGAAACTGATTTTATCTCCTGTCTTTGTTAACTTTCGGTTCATTCTCATGAACCTATTCATGGATAAGTGATGCATATGAACGAGTTCAATATTTCCCGAGAGCGGGGATCGGCCGATATCTTGTCGATGCCGCGTCGCGCAGGCTTTCATGCCCCCACGTCGCCTGAAACATACAGGCACCGAACCGTCTTGAAGCTCGGTACGCTTCATCTTCTAAAGGCGAACCGTACGCTGAAATATCTTATGATCACAGCATTCGCATCTTTATCCATTCTACTCGCTTCGTGTTCTTCAGAATCTTTCGTCGACCTGGCCTCGTTGAAATCGAGTCTCAACCTGAAAACTTTTCCGGGAAGGAAGCAATACCCGAACGCTGATGCAGTCATATTATCCAACGTTCACGATGTGCAGGCAATGATCGATCGCGACGGCGATGTCGAGACAAATGAGTCTGTCACGAAGGTGATAAAGCTCCTCCGGAACGTGGATGAACACGCTTCCGTACAATTAGAAGTTTACAGCGGCCAGAGTATTTTCGGGTTGAAGGCGAGGACGATTGAACCAGACGGCAAATCCATAGTGCTCTCCAAGCGCGACTTTCACATTATAACCGGCGCGGGAAGCGATTACATCTTCTACTCCGACGAAAAAAAGATCCGCTTCACCTTTCCTGCTGTGCAGAAAAACTGCGTCATAGAATACCATTACGGCATACACGAAACGCATCCATTCGTGCAGGACGTATGGCAAATTCAGAGCCGTTACCCGGAGCTGATAAATACTTACCGCCTCACAGTCCCGGTTCTTCTGCTCCTCCCTCCGGCCCGCGGCGGCTATGGATGGAACTGGAGATACAAGATTTACAACAGCAGCCTGGGCAAGCCGGAGTACGAACAGGATGCGGATGCCGACACGCCTCCGAGCGAGCAGACCGTCACACTCACTTGGACTAAGCGAAACATCCCGGCATTCAAGCCCGATCCTATGATGCCGCCCGCATTGGATTACATCAAGTACGTGAAATTCGCTCCTTCTGCCTGGAAAACGTGGAATGATATATCGAGATGGTATTACGGCTACCTTTTCAAACCGCAGCTCGAGATAACGCCGGACATCGTTCAAAAGGCAAAAGACCTGACAAGGGGTTGCCATACAGACTCCCAGAGGATTGAAAAGCTCTTCGATTACGTTCAGAGCCTGAGGTACGTTGCAGTCGAGCTTGGTGAAGGTGGATATCAGCCGTCAAGACCAGAAACCGTGATGAGAAGAATGTACGGCGACTGCAAGGACAAGTCGATTCTCCTTATAAGTTTGCTTCGCAGTTTAGAAATCACGGCGAGGCCGGTCCTCGTGCTGACTTCCGATGAAGGCGAAGTGGATCCGGATTTCCCAAGCTGGATGTTCAATCACATGATAGTCAAAGCCAGAACCAGAAGCGGCAAATCCTACTGGCTCGACGCGACAGCTGACCACTGCGCTCTCGGCGAGCTCCCGTACATGGACCAGGGAACCAACGCTCTAGTTCTCAATTACGACAACACCTCAAGAATCGAAACAATCCCTTCAAGCACATTCACGCAAAACGGGCAAAACATGGTGGCACACGTGAACGTGGACACTAGCGGAACCGCAACATTTTCGGTCGCGATACAGTTCAACGGAGAGGAGAACCTGGAAGCGAGGTCATTCCTGACGGGCAAGAGCCGAGATGAAATAGTCGCCTACTGTAAATCTCTCGTAGCCAGAAATTTCCTGAACGTGCACGTAAAGGACTACTCTTTCATCAACATCGCAAACCCTGATACCAGTCTTATAATGAGAATCCGTATCAAAGCGGCGCACGCAATGCGGGACCAGGGAGGCCTGAAAATCCTTGATATCGACCCGTTTAGAATTTCTGGCGACTGGACATGGCTGTCTGCTAACTCGAGGAAATACCCGATGGACTTCGGCTATCCGAGGCTGATCACAAAGACCATTGACGTCTCTTTGCCAAGCGGATATAGCGTTTCGGAGCTTCCGAGCAAGATAGTCTCAAACACCGCCGGGCTTTATTTCACGAAATATTACACCCTTACAGACAGCTGTCATTTCATTATCAGCGAATCGCTTGCGATCACCGGAAGAATTGTCTCACACAAAGATTATCAGAAGGTCAGAAATTTTGCCGAGAAGATGCTCGACGCGTCGGAAACCCCCATAGCCCTTTACGAAAGGCGGCACAGATAGAAGCCTCCTTCGCACATCCCCGGTACCTCAAATCGACTTTCCGCCTGCTACCTTCAGGACGCAATTGTCAAAAAAAACTATCTGTCACCATTTGCGGACTTGTCTAGCACTTCCCTGATTTTTCTGAGCACATCGTTCGGGCTATACGGCTTTTGAATGAATCTGTCGACGCCGATTTCGAGCATCTTCTGCCGGTCCGCATCGCCTACGAATCCACTTACCAATATCACCTTCACTTTGGGATTTAACTTCCTCATCTCCACGAACAGATCGAGCCCACCCACTTTAGGAAGCCCGATATCTGATACGACAAGCTGCACACTTCGGTCATCAAGAAACAAGGCAAGGGCTGCTTCCCCATCATCAGCCGTAAGTACCTTGTATCCATGGCTTCTCAAAATATCGGAAAGCAGCTCCCTTAGTCCGGGCTCATCTTCAACCACAAGGATACTCTCATTCCCACCCGGCGCCGCATCCGAGCGGGCGAACGCCGGATCGGATTGATGGTCAGCCCGCGCGCGCGCCGGCAGGAGAAGCGTGAATGTCGAACCCTTTCCCGGCTCGCTCTCAACTTCGATGATCCCTTCATACGAGCTGACGATCCCATAGACAGTCGACAACCCAAGCCCCGTTCCTTTTCCTCTCTCCTTAGTGGTGAAGAACGGTTCGAAAATCCTTTGTTTAGTATCTTCGCCGAAACCGACGCCGGTATCAGAAACGGCTATGAGTGCGTAAGTGTCCGCTTGCGCCATCGGGTGCCTCTGCTGAACGTCGCTGCCTTTTTCCAGCCGGGACGAGATCGTCAGCGTGCCTCCCGCCAAGACACCTGCGGGGCGATCCATCATTGCATCACGGGCGTTTACGCAGAGATTCAGAACCGCCTGGTGGATCTCCGTTTGATCGCAGTTGACTAGAAGCTCTCCATCGGCAGCAGACATCTTCATGGAGATTACTTTGGGGAAAGTTTCCTTAACCATTTTATAAACATCGTCTACGATAGAGGTGACATCGAGCGTTTGAAGGACTCGTTCCTGTTTCCTGGCGAACATCAGTAGCTGGCGGACAAGACCCACACCCCGCTCCGCCGCGGACTCGATTGAATGTACATTGCGCTCGAGGATCTTGTCTTCTTTAGCAGAGCGCAATGTGAGAGTGGCATAGCCAATTATTATCCCCAGTAAATTATTGAAGTCGTGCGCGATGCCTCCTGCGAGTGTGCCGATACTCTCCATCTTCTGAGCCTGGCGGAGCTGCTCCTCAAGCGCAACCTGAGACGTCACATCGCGGGCGATGCCAAGTATGCCGGTCGAGCCGTCCTCCATCGTAAAACGGGTAGTGCTGGCTTCCACCACGATGTAGCTTCCCGATTTGCTCCTAATTCGAAATGTCTCAAAATCCGAAAGCTCGCCATTGATCGCCGACTGAAACAGCTTCGCTGCTGAAGGCAAATCATCCGGATGAAGCAGATCAGTAAAGCTCTTTCCGATCCACTCATCCGGTCTCCATCCGGTAATGGTTCCAAAGGCCGGATTAACACTCAATATCCTCCCTTCGCTCGATACTGCATATATGGCGTCACGCGCACCTTCCACAAGCTTGCGATACCTCTCTTCTGAACGTCGAAGTGATTCCTCGGCGCGCCACCTTTCTGTGATGTCCTGCGCGATAGTTATTGCATAACGCAGGCTCCTGTCTTCACCACGGATCGCAGAGATGGTAAGGTGGACTCTGATGATCCTGCCGTCCTTCCTGAGATATCTCTTTTCGAACTGTACAATCTCACATTTCCCGGACTGAAGGTCGGCCATCATCTTCATGCCTATGCCCGTGTCATCAGGGTGGGTGAAATCGTTGAAATGTCTATGCTGGAGTTCGTCGGCTTCATATCCGAGCAGTTTTGTCGCCGCAAGGTTTGCTTTCAAAATCCGCCCGTCAGGAGTCACATTGGTCATGGCGACCGGGGACGACTCAAAAATGCCTCTAAACATCTCCTCGCTTTCGCGCAGCGCTAGCTCTGTTTGCCTGGATATGGTAATGTCTCTTATCATCGCAAGGACGGATATTTCATGGTCCACTTGCATCGGCGAAAGCATAATGTCGGCGGGAAACTCACTTCCGTCCTTTCGTTTTGCCACCAGCTCGAGTCCCGAGTTCAATGCGCGGGCATGAGGGGCAATTCTGTAAGAACCCATGTGACCACGATGCATTCCTTTGAATCTGTCAGGTATTAGAATTTCGAGCGGCTGACCGATAAGTTCGTCCTTACTATATCCGAACATATTCTCGGTGTGTACGTTCGCGAAAGTGATCAGGCCATCGGAGTCCACAATGATTGCGGAATCTGGCGCGCAATCGAGGAGCCCCCTGAACCTGGCTTCGCTCTGTTTGAGATTTTCCAGGGCCGACTCGCGTCGCATCTCCGACAGCTTCAACTCTTCTTTCGCTTTGGATTCAGTTATTGCTCTACGAACTGCCGGAGCCAACCTCGCCATCTTGGATTTCAACACGTAATCTGTCGCCCCTTGTAATACGCACTCGATAGCGGCGTCCTCGCCAAGAGTGCCGGAAACAAATACAAATGGAACCTCGGGAACGCACGCTTTAGTTATCGTGAGCGCTTCCCTCCCGTCAAACGAAGGAAGAGATAAATCCGAAAGGATCAGATCATATTTCCCCGTCGCTATTTCAGTTTCAAATTCCGTACGGGTCCTGACTACATGGATGCGACAGACAATCCCAGACTCGGCAAGTGTGTCGCGGACGATTTCCGCGTCCATAGCGTTGTCTTCCACATGGAGGATCTTAAAAGCAAGTTGGTCATCCGTATCAAACATTTGACTTCTCGTCCTTTAGCATAACGTACAATGCGCCGCCAAATGCCATTATCTCCAGTTTAATCAATTGGTTGAACGCATCGCCCATTCATTCTTCGAACATTCATATTCTTCTGTTTTCTGACTTGGGTTCCGCCCTCCGATAATCGCTAATTGGAAACGGCTTGTCATAAGTATTCCGCCTCGGCAACAAGAGAAGATGCTTCACGTCGTCTCGCTTGGAAATGTCCCGGACGACTTTGGACTGCGGCGTTCTCGTCTCATAGATAACAAACGATTCTTCGGAAGGTCTGGTCCATATAGCTTCAGTTTGATGCTTGTTCATCAAAGCATTCCAGAAATCCACCTCCTTCTTAACCCAATCCGACCTGCAACGACAAGTGGCTAACACGAATCGTCATCAAAACTTCTCCGTAAAAGAGTCGGCATCAGGACCGACCCGACAAAGCTTCAAGTCTCCGGCCATCCCGGGAAACAACGTAAACCGCCGGTCGGCCAGACAAGCCTTATGCTCCCGTGAACATGCTGAATGAGTACTACTTTTGAGTTAACAGGATTGCCAAGGACGAGGTTCCTATTTCGATAACACTACCGACACTTCCATGCAGGAGCTACGGGATCCACGCGACGTGTGACGGTGTTGAGCTCCGATCCTATTCGTGAATTGGCAAAGATGACATCGCCGCATCAGGCCCCTAGTAGATTAATTAAGAGAAACGATGCGTCCTCTATGAGACAGCACCTGACGAATTCTGACAGCCAATTCATTGAGGTCAAATGGCTTTTGAATGAAATCCAGTGGTCGGACGCCGTTCGATCCCTCTTCGAATCTATCTAAACTGTATTCAAACATGAAAAGCGTCTTCAGCCCTTCCCTCTGTCTGGAAATCTTCTTGCTCAGATCCTTCCCGCTCATCTCCGGCATAACTGCGTTCGTCACCAGAAGATGTATCTCTCCTGAATATGACTCCACCAGAACTTCGGCGTCGACCGGGCTTGAAGAAGCGATGACATTGTATCCGCACTCCTCCAAAAATGTCTTCATCAGAGTCAGCAGATCGGCTTGGGCTTCAACGACAAGCACGGTCTCAGTACCCCGCATCGATTCATTGGCGGAACGCAGTTCGACATTTTGAACGGCGCCGACGAATCTTGGGATGTAAACCGTAAAACCGCTTCCCTTCCCGAGTTCGCTCTTCACTTCGATAGTACCACCGCTCTGCTTGAGAATTCCGTAGACCGTCGAGAGCCCTAATCCCGTGCCGTGCCCTTTAGGTTTAGTAGTGAAGAAAGGTTCAAAGAGACGCTTCAAAGTCTTCTCGTCCATCCCACGGCCATCGTCCTCAAATTCTACGGTAACGTACTCACCCGGAGCAAGGCGCAATCCTGTAGGAATATCTTCTCTTGTGAACTTCCTATTGAAAGTTTTTACGGTAATCGTCCCTTCGCCTTCGATCGCATCTTTAGCGTTAGTCACCAGGTTAACGACAATCTGGTCAAACTGAGTCGGATCAATCTTCACGTTCCAGAGCCCGCTTTCAGGAACAAAGACCAGCCGGATCTTCTCTCCGATAATTCTATGCAACATGTTTACTATCGAGTCGATGGAAGAGTTTATGTTTATTACTTTGGGAGAGACAATATCTTTCCTTGCGAAGGCGAGGAGTTGCCTGGTCAGGTCGGCTCCGCGCTTAGCCGCGGCAAGTATGGATTCTATCGGCTTCCTGGCAGGATCGTCATCCGTGAGTTTTCGTCTCAAGAGGTCGCTATAACCCACCACGACATTCAGGATGTTGTTGTAATCGTGCGCCACTCCGCCAGCGAGCTGCCCGATTGCCTCAAGCTTCTTGGATTGGAGAAGCTGTTCCTCCAAAAGCTTGCGAGCAGTAATGTCCTGCTTGACGGCGACGAAGTTCGTGATCTCCCCGCGATCGTTTCGCACCGGAGTGATGGTCATTGACTCGTCATAGAGAGATCCGTCTTTGCGTCTGTTCACGAGCTCTCCGTGCCAAACGTTCCCGGACAGAATCGAATCCCACATGTCCTTGTAGAAAGTCAGCTTTTGCTTTCCTGAGCTCACCAGCTCTTTTGGGCTCTTGCCGGTTACCTCATCGAGCGAGTAACCGCTTAGCGCCTCGAAGGCCGGGTTCGCCCAGACTATGTTGCCCTCCCTGTCAGTAATGATAACAGCGTTCCCTGCCGAGTTCAGTGCCGTAATGCGAAGATGAATCTCTTCCCGCAGCTCCCGCAGTTGTGTTACATCTTTCACGATCGTCTGAACCGCGGACTCGCCTCTGAAAACAACCGGCATGCTGGATATTTCGACAAATGCAACTGACCCGTCAAGTTTCAGTAACTTCCCTTCGGTGGGCCGCGACGAAATTCCTTCTTCACCAGGTTTTGCCAGGAGAGTCGAAACGAGTTCTCGCGAATCGGGATGAACAAATGTCATTATTGACTTCCCAAGAAGCTGCTCCGATGAATCAGCCTTCAGCAACTTCAATGAAGCCGGGTTAAGATGCAGGAATCTCGCGCGAGCGTGGATCACGATCGCGTCCGGTGAGGCATCAATGAATGAGATGTAACGCGATTCGTTTTCTTGCGCGAATTCTTCGGACCTTCGCATATCGTCGCGCTCTTCTTCCGCCACCCGCAGTGCCAGTCGCACCCGCCGAGTCGCAAAAATCGAGACCGACGCCGCCAAAAAAAGGAAGAAGATATGCGGCAGGAGCATGCCCAACGAAAGTCCTCTCGATAAGGAATGGATTAATCCGTCCCTGATTAGAAGCGCAAAGATAATTTCCGTCACGGCACAAACAGCTGCCGCAAAATATCCAGCCCGCTTTCCGAAAAGAAGTCCCGCCGTAACGACAACCAAAAGGTATCGATTGTTGTCGAGAGGTATCCGGTTTGAATAAAGAACACCGACAAGCGTCAAAACTCCCCACGCAGTTATGAGTAGAAGAATAATTGCGGGCCTTGTTCTTCCGCTTGAGTTCATCTTAAGACCGACACAAAACGCAGCTGTCATAGGAAGGAAGAAAGTCATCCACACGATAGAATTAGCCGGATGAACAATCGTGAGTGCTGCCCAAAGCAGCGTCAAAGCACCGGTCGATAGCCAAATATAGTAGTAGAAGTCCCACGCGAGTGAGCCCGTCTTAGGATCGCCCACAGTGGCAGGCTTGAATGGCAAATTCATATTCATCTAAAAGGTTCGTCCTGCCGAATTAATAGAAGGCCTGTTGAATCGCTCATCATCATAAACTATTGTGCAGCTCCGTAAATGTTCATGTCTTTTTCGATACAGTATTCTACAATGATACTTCGGAATTTTCAGCGCATTCTAAAATCTCGGTCAGGCGGCGATCTGATTCCCGAAGAAGGTTAAATACCAAACAACAGCATTCTGCCGCACGGTTCCCTGCGAAATTAAGATTCAGCATTCGTTTCAAATCGCCGTCGGACGGAATTGAATTCCGCCCGACAGTTCATGATCCTATCAATGCATGGATGGCTCGGCCGCAATTTTCTCTTCGGGCAGAATCTCCGAAATCGGCATGGCCATAAGCCAGCCATATATATTTGAGACATAAAGGGTCCCGCCTACTACGACAGGCGAGGATGGACCGAAGGCTCCTCCGATATGCTTGTTCGCAAGAAGAGAGCCGTTCGAAGCCTCTATGGCCGCAATGTCACCAGACTTGTATGGAACGTAAAGGATTCCTTTATCCAGCACCGCACCGGCGCGGATCTGTGCGCCGAGGTGAACTTTCCAGAGCTCGCGGCCATTCTTCAGGTCGAGCGCGTAGTAATTTCCGGTCACCGGACTTCCCTCAAAAACATTGCCGTCAGCAATCATCGGAGTTGCCGTCTTCATCGCCGGTGGAATCACCCCTTGGGAAAACTCTTTCTTCCATACAACTCTCCCGGACGCGGCATCGAGCGCGAGTAAAACATTCGCAACAGGCATTCGTGGATCGCCGCTTTGCACGGTCGCTTGCTGTACCACGATGCCATCCGAATAAGCCGGTGTGCAATCTCCCATGCCTGTGGCCACCAGCTTAGGTAGAGTCATCCTCCAGACCACTTTGCCGGTCCTCTTATCGAGGGCATAGAAGAAATTCGGGTGGGTACCGCCGACAAAAAGGTAATTCCCGCCGAGAACCGGCGAAGACATGCTTACAAACGAAACGATGTCCGAAATCCATTTCGGCTTCCCGGTCGCCGCGTTCAGCTTGTAGACGTGCCCGTCGCCTGTGCCGATGTATAGATAACCGTCTTCGTATGCCGCGGTCGGCATCGCCTCGCCCGCGAAGTGATAGACCCAGAGCTTCTTCCCTGTCCTCGCGTCAAGAGCGTAAAGCGAATTGAGCCCAGGGCCGCGAGTCGGGCGCTTCCCCTGGACGTACAACATGGTATTCGCGTAGTTGAAATAAGCACTACCGGTCGAGACGAACACGCGTCCATCGACGACGATCGGATTGCTCATATTCATGTTCCATCCGTAATGAGCCCAGATTAACTTCCCAGTAAGCGCGTTCAGCGCGTACGTGTAACCGTTATCGCTCCCGATGTATGCGATCCCCGCGACGACCGAAGCACCCACGGGCATGCCGACACCGTAAGCGGTAGTGATGATGCTGTTGTTCAGTGGTGCGCCCTCTAGAGGAAGTGCACCCGCGCCTGCGAACTCCCACTTGACTCCCGCACGCAAGATTTCCGGAACGTCTTTAGTCAGAGGGAAGTCTGCATTTCGACCTGGATTGGAGGAATATGTAGTCCAGACGGAGGGAAAGTATTTCATGTAATTTACTTCCGGCTGGTTCTGGGGAAAATATTGATCAGGAAATTCAGCCTCGACGGGATTGTCGTTCCTGTTTTGAGCAAATGCCGGCGCAAATTGCAGAACGGCCATTATGACCAATGTCATGAAAATTCGTGTAAACACTTTTTTCTCCTTGAGAATTGTCTTGAAGGATATGGCGGCACGTTGCCACGTGGATAGTGGTAAGCCGATTGTAACTACGATGAATTAAAGGCAATAGAAAGGAGGTGCGCGTCCTGCGTAGGATGAGACTGGACTTGACTGCTCAGAGAAGCTTTCGGCATCCGGAAGAACTGTGTAAGGATTGGGTACAAAAAGACTCACGGTAACTACAGCGGGGCTTACGGCGGTTTGAGCGAAGAGCTGCGCGGGGCATGTGTGCGCTCTCGGTGCCAGAATGAGTGCGCATGAAAACGGGTTTAACTCAGGCTGGCGATTCACGCTTTCGAAAGGAAGTGAGCCGAACCGCCCAAGCTGGAATGAGCCGACCACTACAAAATAAATCACCAGAACGTAGCCGGCGACGCTTCTTCGACTGTCCGCTGACATTCGTTTCCCGTCTCTCATGAATATAGTGACGCTATCGGCGGCGAATAAGTTCCTGAGAAGCCATTCGACATCGAAGGACTCGACTATTCCCTCCCTATCCCTGTCCGGACATGGTGACACAGCTTAATGCCTCTGTGGCCTCAACGCGGGAAATGGAATCAGAAAGTCATCGTCGTCGCAAGCCTAGAGCGACAGTAGCTTTCCGCTATCAGTCGGTCGAGCGTATCCTGCATAAAGAAGAGCGCTGGATGGAATGGCGCGGAAGATGCTCCGATTAATTTCGGGATAAGGCGTCCTGCAAGTCTATCTGCCGCTTCGACATATCTCCCCGAGAACGCGACAGTATCGAACCCGCCCATGACGCTCATCGCCGCTCCGCAGCTCAGGAGAATTCTGTACTCAAGCAAGTCGCTCGCCTTTTCAAAATCTCTCCCTCCGCGGAGCACTTCAGCTATGGTCGCGTTTCTGCCAACGAGGGCCGTGACCCCACTTTTCCTGGAGAGCATCTCGTTAATCCTCTCGGGGCCCCATTTCTTTTTCTCCTCGAGGAGCAGAATAATCCCAGGATCGAGTTCTCCACAGGTCGAGTTACCAGGCAGCCCCTCGAGTGGAGTGGATCCGCCCGAGACAGTCACCGGCTTCCCGTCATAGATACCCGCCACCTCCGGAATCGGCTCGAGACATATCGACAATATTTTTCTCGCATCGATTCCTCTCTCCTTGATTTTGCCGGCAAGCGCGCCGTGGAACAGTCCGTGATAGCCATAACGTCGAATGTCCCCAAGACCTTCGCCGTAGGCTTCAGAGAGATTCCCATCGATGGCGTAAGTTCTTTCGCCGAGCGGCAGGTTGGCGAAGAACGCGGTTTCAAAGAAAAGGTAAATCTCCGGCGTGGGAACGATTCGCTCCAGCGCCTTAAGCAATCTGACCGAGGGGGGAATGTGTAACGGGGACCGCGCCGCAAGCGATTCGAGTCGTTCGAGTATCGACCTGTCATAAATCTGCGTTCTCTTGAATTCCTCACCGCCGTATAGAATTCGTACGGCAATTGCCTCGGGGGAATATTTTCCTATAAGCTTGCGAAGCTCTTCCAGTGACAGGCCCTCGCCTCTGAACCTAATCTTTCCCGTCCACTCTAAACTGCAGGCTTCCCATGGTTTTGTGGCGTGACCGTCCGTCGCCACCGAGTCTGACTCGACAGAATAGACATGGTACTCTATGAAATAACCTTCAGGAATTAATACAATCAACCTGCTCATCTAAACTTTCTCCTTCCTCAGAACCCGATGAATCACGTTCCTGCGAGACAAAAAGCTCGTAGGAGTTCTTAGCGATTGCCAGCTCTTCATTCGTCTTTACAACAATTATGCGTACCCGGCTGTCCTTCGCCGCAATGTCAGTCGGGAATTGTGAGACTTTCTTATTCTTCCACTCGTCGAGTTTTACCCCGAAGAATTCCAAATTTCTGCAGACGGCTTCCCGGACGTACGGAACGGACTCGCCTATAGTATCAGTGAAGACTATGGCGTCCGCATGTCCCACCACCGTCAGATACGCTCCCATGTATTTTCTTATTCGCCATAGGTAGACATCGAGCGTCATCTGGGATCTCTCATCGTCAGTCTTCGTCGCGCGAGAGATAACATCCCTAATATCCGATGAAATGCTTGACATGCCCAGGACGCCGCTCTTCTTGTTGAGGAGGTCATTTACCTTCGAGTAGTTTCCTCCGGAATACGCGATCAACTTCAGGATGAGTGCCGGATCCAAATCCCCGCATCTTGTACTCATGACCAATCCCTGGAGGGGTGAGAATCCCATCGTATTGTCCACGGACTTCCCCCCAACCACCGCGCAGATGCTGGCGCCTCCCGAACCTAGATGACAGCTGACCGCATTTAGTTCCTGGAGCGGAATGTGTAAATAGTCCGACGCCGCGCGAGTGACGTATTGATGACTGATCCCATGGAATCCATATTTCCTAATCCCAAGCTGGCCCGCTATATCCGAAGGAATCGGATATGTGTACGCATAGCTCGGTATAGTCGAATGAAACGCCGTGTCGAGGACTACGGCCTGAGGAATCCCAGGATAACCCCTCTTGCACTCTTCGATAATCTCGACGACCGGCGGATTGTGTATTGGAGCGAGGCCCTTAATAAGTTCGAGAGCCTCAAAGTCGTCGTCCCTTATGATACTGTTGGAGGGAAACTCCGTCCCACCCTGGACGAGACGGTGAGCAAAGATATCCGGAGACGCGCCGGACTCGCCTGCCAGGAGCTTCATGACTTCGGAGAAAGCTTCCCTGTAACCCTTCACGCTGACGCGGCGCACGATTTCGCCTCTCGAGTCGTGATGGACTATTCTCGATGACTCCGCTGTCTTGGCCCCGATCCGCTGCACTTCTCCGCCCAAAATCTCTTCCTCTGAAGGCATGGATATCATCCTGTACTTCAAAGAAGAACTTCCGCAATTCAAAACGAATATGTTCATGTGTCTTTCGTAATAAATCTTTCAAATGTCTTCAATCGTAATGCTGTTTCAGACAATTACACATCATCCGATAATTACACCTTGCCGTTACTCATATTTCAAGATCCGACGTCCAGCCGAACACCGGCACGCCGACGAGACTGTGGACGATAGAAGAAGTTCCTAGGATCGCTTCGGTGATTTTGTCCGTCTCTACGTATTCATTTTCAGAATGGGCAGCTTCTTCGAGTCCGGGACCGTAACCGACCGTGGGTATATTGAACCGCTTTGTTAGGATGCTTCCCGCGGTGCCCATTCCGAGATGCGGAAGCTTCCATTTGCCAGGTTGGTTCTTGCAACCGGCCAAAGCGAGGGCTTCGCGCGCGCGATCCATTAGAGGTGAGAATGGATTCGTCTCCCACGCGTTGCTGAGGAAGCGAACTTGCACCGTCTGCCCACTCTGCAATCTCTGAACTTCTTCCCTTACCTTGATATCGAACTTCAGGTTGTGTTCAGGAGAAATATTCTGCAGGCTGTAGTCACGAATTCGCTCAGCGAGTTTATCCGTGTCATCATCCGGAAAGAGCCTGCGGTTGAAACTTATCAGGACATTCCCTGATTCAGTGGCAAACTTCGGCTTTTCAACGTTCATAAGTTCCAGGTAGCCTGGTAGGCCCTTCAGTTCACTCGCGTTCAACAGATTTTGAAAGACAACTTTCGCGGCGTCCTGGAGATAGTTTGGATTCGGCGAATCCATGCCTATTCTAAATTCCACCCATCCGTCGTGCCCGTAGAAAAGACCAAGCCCAGTCGGCTCTCCGAGGATCGCGTAATCCACCTTGATATTCATTTCAGCAAGCGTCTTGGAAATCAGATGCTGCACTCCGAGACTTAACCCGTTTTCTTCAGACACCGTTGCGGCTACAATCAAAGTCCCTCGCAGCGGAAGCATTATACGCTTAAGGAGGTATCCGGCGTAGATTTGCGCGGCAAGTCCCCCTTTACAGTCAGAGCTCCCAACACCATGGAGCTTTCCCCCCGCCAGCTCGCCGGAATACGGAGGCACTTCCCACAAACCTTCCTTCTCGTTTGGAGCGACAGTGTCCATGTGGCTGTTGAGGAGTACGACCGGTGATGGATCGATTCCATAAATAATTCCGAACACGTTTCCGAAGTCATCCACGATGACTTTGTCATAGCCTAACTGATACATCCTTTTCTCGACGAGCCTGGCGACGCTGTTCTCGCAGAGACTTGGACTTGGTGTTCTGACGAGATCTGACGCAAACTCCGCGGCTTGCTTGGCAAGGTAGTTCGCGTGTTCTTTCAGAAGTGTGTACATCGTATTTCCCTTTCTTGGTTTCACCCACATGAGGGTCAATGGGCATGCCGAATAAAAAGGGCTCCAGGTTCAAAGATTCGCGCTGTTTTGCATTGTTGCTGAAGGCAAGGCTTTGTATTTTGCAATGGTTGCATTGCAATTGGAAATGCCGAATGGATCGAACCAGTGCCCAAGTCAAATCCAAATTGGAGAACTAAATATCCGAACTATGAGAGCTGAAGACTTAAGGCTAGACGAGATAGTAAATTTTTCGGAAGGGACCCTTACTCTTCGCGGGCGAGAGGTAGTGCTCCACAGCCTTCACGCGTTCGCGCAGATAAGGAAAGATCTCATAGACACTGCCGGTCTCGAACACGCGAGGAGCATTCTTTCGAGATTCGGCTATTTCCAGGGACAGGCAGATGCTTCCGACCTCATGAACAATTTCAAGTGGGATGACAAGGAAGAATTAATTCGCGCGGGATGCAAGCTTCACTCGCTGGAGGGGATCGCGAGAGATATTGTAAACACGCTAGAATACGACCCGGACTCCGGGCACTTCAGGATGGAAATAAGCTGGTACGATTCCAAGGAAGCGCAGGAACATCTTTACACGATCGGTCAATCAAGCGAACCTATTTGCTGGATACTCACCGGCTATTTCACGGGTTTCGTCTCGTTAAGTCTTGGCATGGATGTCTATTTCATCGAGCAATCCTGCAAGGCACAAGGGCAAAATGTTTGCCACGCCACAGGTAAAGACCTCGCTTCATGGGGCGATGCCATCAAGCCGTTTGTCGACTACCTTAAAACCCATGACATAAAGTTGAGGATCGAAAAGCTCACGGAGCAACTTAAGCAGAAATCTTCCCTCTTGAAGAAATACGAGAAAGAGATCGCCGCGCTGGGTACCGCAGCAAAGCCGTCGTTCATAGAGATTCACAGCAAAGCCTACAAACAAGTCCTTCTCATCGCCAACAAAGTAGCGCGTTATGATTCAACAGTCCTCATAACAGGAGAGACCGGCGCGGGAAAGGAAGTCCTCGCGAAGTACATTCACAGGATGTCGCCGCGCTCCAAAGAATCTTTCGTTGCGGTAAACTGCGGAGCACTTCCGGAATCTCTTCTCGAAAGCGAATTGTTCGGACACAAGGCCGGCGCTTTCACCGGCGCTGTAAAAGACAGGATCGGCTTATTCGAGGAAGCGGACAAAGGGACCATATTCCTGGATGAGATTGGCGACATTAGCGAGGCAATGCAGTTGAAGATACTCAGGGTGCTCCAGGAGCGCGAGATCATGAGGGTCGGGGAAAGCGCGGCTAGGAAAGTCGACATCAGGATAATCGCCGCCACTAACAAAGACCTGCAAGACATGATCACGCACGAGAAGTTCAGGGAGGACCTCTACTACAGGCTTAGCGTCATGGAACTGAAGGTTCCGCCGCTTCGCGAGCGCAAGGAGGACATACTCCCTCTTACACGATTCTTCATAGACAGGATATCGAAGAAGCTCCATATCCGAAACCTGCATATAGACTCCTCGTGCATCGACTATCTGCAGGATTACGGCTGGCCTGGAAACGTGAGGGAGCTAGAAAACGTGATAGAGCGGGCCGCGATACTGAGTCCTGACGGAAATATTCTGCCGCAGCACCTCCCCCCTTCCGTCGTCAACATGAGCAAGAAGTCATTCAATGCTGTCCTCGATACCAATCCGTCGCTTGATGAAATGGAGCGGGCTTATATCGAACGCGTGCTGAACCTCACGAACGGGAACAAGTCGAAGGCGGCTCGCATTCTCGGTATAGACGTCTCCACGCTATGGAGAAAGCTTAAGTCAGGCGCGTCCCACCAGGTGGGCGGCGGGAAATGAAGATAAAGCGCGGACTCGAACCGTGAAATCGCCCGATCACACTTCGTTTTAGGAGCGCATCATTTACTTCTTGGATTGTAGAGCAACCGTGAAAAGGGGGACACAAAACATCGCGCCCTCACGAATCTGTTTCTGACGCGAAACCAGCCGTGAGAGCGCGACGCTCGTTTAAGTCAACTCAATATGAGCCTAGTTGCGTCGAAGAGCCACTTCCGTAAGCTGTAAGCTCACCGGCGTAATAGTCTTTGTCCTGACCGACCATCTCATACTTGACAACGCCGCCTGGAACGTTCGCCGCCCTGAAGAGACGCAGAGTCATGCCAGGCGCGACCCCGAACTCAAGCTGATCGCACGAGAATGTGCCAGCAGGGACTTTTACCTCTACGCCCTTCTTAACGACAGCGCCCTCGATCGATTCAGGAGTAAGCTGAGTGGGGCTCGTGTACCACCCTTCCGAGACCGGCACTTCTTTGGGGGCGTCGCCGCCGAATTTCTGTCTCATGCGCCTGATAGATTCATGCTTGGCGCTGAAGAGGACCTCCATCATCATGGAATCCTTATCCGGAGATACAAAATCAACCTGCCACCATTCCTGCCCGTTGGGGAGCTTGGTGAGGAAGGCTTTTCTGGTAGCATATTCCTTGTCACCGTTTGACGAGATTTGCCATTGCGTAAACTGGCCCTGGTCGTATGCTCCTAAATCCAAACTGTAGCCGTACGCGTTGAATACGTATTGGAACAGTATCGGATAGAGCCTCGCGCCCATCATAGCAAACGAATTGCCGCTTCCGCTCGCCGGAGCGGCGCCTTCACTGGCTACGCTTCCGCCGGCCGGTGGCGCTGCTGCCGCCGCGTAGTTTGCAGTAAGCGTCTTGCCTCCGTCGGCAGGCATCGACACATTATACGACGCTATCATGTTGTCCTGGTACCTAACCATGATGTAATACGGCCCGACATCGGAAAAATTTAACTTTGCTATGCCTGTCGAGTCGACGGTTACGGTTTCGCCGCTGCTGCAGCTGACCACCGCGCCGATAAGCGGAGTATTGCTTGGACCACGCACTTCGATGTTCATCGAAAACAAGTGCAGGCCCATCATGTTCATGCCGAAACATCCACCGCAACCTGACGTCGTAGCCGCGATTAGCATGACCAGCGCGAATGCCTTGACATACTTCATACGCACCATCTGAGTTGCCTCCTTTTGTTTTGACCGGTGTTCACCGGTACTCTTGAATTGTATAGCTTCCCACTGAAACACGACTCAATGACGAATGTACCTTGCGGGCCAGAAAAATCAAAGTACCTTATCTTGATCGCGCGCCACCCGTGCACAAAGCTTTAGGCATGGATATACGGTTTCACATGGTCTCGCCCACCGGCGAAGAACCGGTAGCGGGTCC
>JAJYRM010000093.1 GCA_021794075.1 Bacteroidota bacterium
GGATGGGACTCGTCTCGCTCCTCGACACAATGCTCAAAATCCGGAATCTTTCACGAACCGCCGTATACGGAACCGTACGTACCGTGGTGTGAGAGGACGGCGGGAGTAATCCCGCCTCCTACTCGATCCTCTCATATCTTGACTCGCCCTAACCTCTTCAAACTAAGTCAATCACGCCCGTAGAGCCATCGCTGTCGTGACATGGATCATTTGACAGACTCCACTCGTTAAGCAGATTAAGCCCGACGTTGTGTTAATGGAGGACAAATGGGTACCGGCCAAATGCTGCTTTCGATCGGCGCGATCGTTCTTCTGGGTACGATCCTGTTGACTACAAACAGGGGAATAGAGGGAAGTACAGGTGTGCTTCTCGATACTGGGTACGGCATCGATGCCGTTTCACTTGCCACTTCTACAATTGAAAGGGCAGAGGGCCTGGCTTTCGATGAATGTACAAAGGGGGACACCACAGGAGGCCTTGTCTCTTTGAGTCAGCTTACTCCTCCAGCAAACCTCGGTCAGGAAAACGGCGATTCGATGGACTTTGACGATTATGACGATTTCAACGGGTTGACCGGCGGCCCAAATAGCTATCTGATTCAAACAGACACTCTCCCGACTGGGAGCGTATATGAAATTAAAACGCAAGTTCACTACGTCTATCGCACGAGCTCCGGCGATATCGAAATATCTACATCGAATGCAACGTGGAGCAAGCAGCTTGACGTTTGGGTGTGGAATGTCGCAACGCCGGCGGACACTGTGCACATGACGGATGTTTTCAGCTACTGGTACTAGAAGGGGCGAGCCATGGGCAACACTACTATGATTGATATAATCGGATCGATGCTTATCGGCGGTCTCCTGCTTCTTGCCGCATTGGGAATGAACAATAGCGCGAGCAAGAATACTTTTAAGGTGGAGGAAGACTTAACCGTTCAAGAGAATCTTACTTCTTTAATTCAGAACCTTGAATACGATTTCAGGAGAATAGGCTATCGGTCTGGAGGATATCCGCCGCCGACTGACAGCTGCATCGTGTATGGTAGGAGTGACAGCATAGCGTTCTTGAGCGACGTGGATGACGATGGAAGACTCGATACCGTCATCTGGTATTTTGAGAAAACTCCGATCGCGAATTGTCCGAATCCTAATGTGAGGATGCTAGTTCGAGAGGTAGTCTCGAATGGGACTACTCAAGTTGACAGTTCAAACTTGGGTGTGACTGAATTCTCCGTAGATTACCTCGACGCGTTCGGCGTTCAAGTTCCTACTCCGTACGTGCAAGGATCGCCGGATCCGCCGAACCTGATGCGACTAAGCCTCATGGTACAGCCAACGGCTGCCTATGATACGGCTTACTCGAGCAACTTCGCGTTTTGGACGCAAACCAGACTTGTATCAAGAAATCTAACAGCAAGGTAGGAGGTTCAAGATGGTCGGAAGAGCATCCTTAATAGTAATACTTGGCTTTAGTCTAATCTTCGGGCTTGCCGGCCAGTACTGGAACAGAGAGAGCGATAGGGCTACGAGGAACTTCGTCAACTACTACGCTTCTACTGCGGCGCACAATATTGCCGTAGGCGCGGCAAACCTCGCCTGCGATTCCATCTTTCAAAATACTGCCGACACGACGGTGATCAACGGCTTGAGCGGCGCTTTCCCAAACGGGGGAAGCTACGCGATTTCGTCGCATATGACGCCAGGGATCTACGGCTCAAGGAACGTCTCGATTACTGCGATAGGTACTTACACTGGATTTGAAGGCAACCCTATTACAGACACTATCAGAGTGCTACTTGCCACTTACAAGTTCTCCAGGTTCGCGATGTATGACAGCACGGACAACAATGTGTACTGGACGACCGGGGACACATTGACCGGTCCTTTCCAGACTAACGGGAATTTATACGTCAGCGGTGTCCCCGTTATTAAAGGACCGGTTACTATAGGGGGGACGACATACACCAATCATAACGGTCAGCTCAGTCAAGGGACTCAAACAAATATTCCCGATCAGTACGGCGACACTCTCAAGGCTAACGCGTTTCAGTCCGGCGTGCATGTGCAAATGCCACAGACTTTGGATTATTCGGGAATATCAGCTGCCGCTTCAACCATCAGCCAGACAAATTATACTGGAAGCAGCTATACTTACGACGTCTATTTGACGTTCAACGCCGATGGTACCGTGACCGAGACCGATACAACGAGACAATACGTATCAGGAAAATGGGGCGGCGGAAGCTGGTCGGTCGTTGCGTCCAATTCATCACCTTTGGCAGGCAAGAATACGGTTCTCTCTTCATTGACCAATTCGCAAGGTCAGGTGGTTATAGCTGTCTTGGACGGCGATGTACATGTGTCTGGAGACGTGAACGGAAACGTCACGGTTGTGGCTCAGCAGGGTTCTGGCTCTACCGGCCGCTCAAGTTATACTGGAAATAGTACGGGTGCCTTCAGCTCGACCGCCGACGGGAACGTCATGATAACTGGAGATATCACCTATCAGGACAATCCTCAAACCGATGCCGCTAGCAGCGATATGTTGGGGCTTGTCGCGACAAACAATGTAATGCTTACTACTCAGTCACCGGGCAATGTTACGATCGACGCAGCTATTTTTGCCAGGAACGGCTCCTTCTTGTATCAGGGATACAAATCGACGAAGGGGTCGACTTCCAACGGCAAGTACAACACATTCGCCGGTTACATCAATCTTTATGGTTCGCTTTCGCAGAAGGTGCGAGGCGCGATCGGTCAAACTAACGGTACCGGCTTTCTGAAAGACTACAAATATGATCCCCGCTTCGCAAGAAAATCTCCTCCGGCCTTTCCTGGAACAAGCCAATACAGGGTCATATCATGGGAGGGATAACATGACGTTCCCTTCCGACGAGAGCCCGACCCATGGCTGCGGCGACCAAGTGCCTTGATGATTATACCATATAGGCTTATAGTCTTCTGCGTGTTGACAAATACGAAACACTGACTTATAATGTATATCATAACAAAGGAGATTGTACCATGATGAGCGATGTGCAGAAAAGAATGAAAATTGTCGAGACGTACAAGAAACTTGAAAGCCTTAGAGGTACAGCGGAGAAGGTTGGCACGAACGTGAAGACCGTTAAGAAATGGGTCGACAGGTTCGCGAAATACGGCAAGAAGGGTCTTGTCGACAAACGATTCAAGGCGCCCGCAAGAAGCAAGGGCAGATCCAGATAGATAAACCGATAGATCGAGGAGTTAATCGGCGAGCAGCCGGCAAATTCTTTTAAGTAGTCGGCCAACTGCGGTTTGAACAATTTCGGAACCAATCAGCAGATAGAATTCGCATTATCATGATTCAAAGTATGACAGGTTTCGGCAAAGGCGAAGCTACGGTTGGCGACTGTGTCGCCGGTGTCGAGATTAGAAGCGTCAACAGTCGCTATCTCGAGATGAACGTCAAACTTCCACAGACGCTGTCTACCCGCGAGATGGAAATTCGCGAAATGGTACGGCAAAATGTCGGTCGTGGTAAACTGACCGTCATGGTATCCACCAGTACAGGGTCAAAGGAAGGCGAGATATCTGTCGATGCCGAATCGGTTAAGCAGGTCCTTAATCTTCTCAAATCTTTGAAGAAGACTGCCAAGCTTACGTCCCCCGTTAAACTTGAGCACCTCCTTCAATTCAGGGATCTGTTTAAAGGTTCGTCAGTGGATGTTTCAGACGGCGAAGAATGGGAAGCCGTCAAGGCCGCGACTGAAGCCGCGTTGACACAGCTACGGGAGGCTAGGACCACTGAAGGGAACTCGCTCAAGGCTGATCTCGGAACGAGGATAGATAAGCTCAATTCTTCGCTGAAAGAGATCGAGACATTAGCCAAGCAGCGTGCCGAAGATGAAAAATCCAAGCTCAGGCAAAAAGTGAGCGATGTGTTGAACGGAAAAGATGCAGACCCCTCCCGCCTCGAGCTTGAGATCGTTCTGCTCGCCGATAAACTCGATATCACCGAGGAAATCGTCCGGTTCAGGACCCATAATACTTTTTTCATGCAGCTGCTCAACGGCGAGGACTCGAACGGCAGGAGGCTGAACTTCCTCCTCCAGGAAATGAACCGCGAAGCTAACACGATGGGTTCCAAAGCGTTTGACGCGGAGCTGTCGCATCTCGTGGTGGAGATAAAGGAAGAACTGGAGAAGATGAGGGAACAGGTGCAGAACCTGGAATGATACGCCGCGGGATGCTCCTTGTTGTCTCGGCCCCGAGCGGCGCGGGGAAAACGACGATCGTCAAAGAAATCCTGAAGGCATACCCCAATTTCGGATTCTCGGTATCCGCCACCACTCGAAGTAAACGCCCCGGCGAAGTGGACGGAAAGGACTATTTTTTTCTTCCTAGGTCTGAGTTCGAAAAGAAAATCGCGGCCGGCGAACTCGTCGAACACGAAGAGATCTATTCGAATTATTATGGCACCCTCAAGAGCGAAGTGGAAAAAGCTCTATCCAATGGTAAGGATATAGTATTTGACGTTGATGTGAACGGCGGTTTGTCTATCAAAAACAAGTTTCCGGAAGCCGTTCTGATATTCATAAAGCCTCCTTCGATCGAAACGCTTAGGAATAGGCTGAAAGGGAGAGGGAGCGAGACTGACGAACAAATCGATAGGCGCATGGAGCGTGTTGAAATGGAGCTTGAGAAAAGTGCGGGATTTGACTATATTGTAACCAATGATGAGCTGAAACGCGCAGTGAACGAGGTTTTTGGCATAATAAACAAGAAACGCAAGGAGTTATCGAGTGGGACTGAAACCGATTGACATACGACAGCTTGATGTGGTTACAGGAAATGCTTACGAGGCGATCGTAGTTGCCTCGCGACGGTCGCGCCAGATCAGCGACGAACGCAAGGTCGAATTTAGCCAAAGGCTTGAGGGAATCAAGCAGATCCAGGAATCGCTCGAAGAGGATGAAAAAGTCAATCCCGAACAGGTCGAGCTGAGTAAGGAATTTGATAAGCTGGAAAAGCCTACTGAAGCGGCTCTCGCAGAGCTCCTCGACGGCAAAATTATTTATCGTTACAAGACCCCCCTTTAAAAAACATTTCGCAGTCATGTGCGCCGGCGCCATAATATCGCCAATCTGAAAACGAGCCGGCGACGTGACAACAATCTCTGGCAAGAAAATTATCCTTGGTGTTTGCGGAAGCATCGCGGCCTATAAAAGCGCGTTTCTTCTTCGCGAGCTGACAAGGAAGGGTGCAGAAGTCAGGGTCGTGATGACTCCATCCGCCGCGAACTTCGTCGCCCCTTTGACCTTCTCGTCCCTCTCCCGCAACCAGGTTCACATGGAAATGTTTCCCGAAAAGGGACGTGCCACTGCAGCTGGGACCTGGCATATCGAGCTTGGAGTTTGGGCGGACCTTATGCTTGTAGCACCCATCACCGCCACAACGATAGCGAAGCTGACCTACGGGATTGCAGACAACTTTCTTACTTCAATCGCGCTGGCGCTCCGCGGTCCATTGATGATCGCGCCCGCGATGGACGCAGACATGTTTATTCATCCCGCGACGTCGTCCAATCTTTCAAAGTTGAAAGAGCGTGGAGTCTTTGTGATCGAACCTGAAGAGGGGGAGCTTGCCAGCGGCCTCACAGGGACGGGCAGGCTGGCAGAGGTTGACAAAATCGTTGAGAAGGTTGAAGCCTTTTTCGATGGGCGTCACCGCGATCTGGAAGGTAAGAAAATTCTGGTCTCAGCCGGCCCGACGCAGGAAGCAATCGACGCAGTCAGGTTCATCTCGAACCGCAGCTCGGGGAAGATGGGATTTTCAATAGCGACCGCCGCCGCGCAACGTGGCGCGGAGGTTAAACTGGTAACAGGGCCCGTTGGTCTCGAGACCCCACGCAGTGTTGAGAGAAAGGATGTGACAACCGCGCAGGAAATGTATCTCGCGCTCGACCGAAATATTGACTGGTGCGATGCACTGATCATGACTGCCGCCGTTGCGGACTACAGAGTCGCAGCGCCGCCGGATAGAAAGATAAAGAAATCTGAATTCGCGGAAGGTGAAGCAAAGATCGACCTCGTTGAGAACGTCGACATCCTGAAACAGCTCACACCTAGAAAAGGGAAGAAGGTGTTCATCGGATTCGCTTTGGAGACGGACGATGTGCTTGCCAACGCGAAGAAGAAGCTTACGTCAAAGTCGCTGGATGCCATCGTGGTGAACAACCCTCGTGAGAAAGGATCTGGATTCGGGACCGATACCAACAAAGTTAGAATCCTTTTTGCGGGGGGCGGAGATGATGTGGATCTTCCCCTCCTTACAAAGTACGAAGTGGCCCAAAGAATTTTGGATCAACTCAAGGCTTTCCTCTAAACAATAGCGCCCGTGCTCCCAGCACGGTTTCCATCTGCGCAACACAAATCCCTGGTAAATTGTAACTGCAAAGATGATGGCCGCATGTTGCGCAACCGGATTTTTTTTTGATATATTTAGGAAGTAGCGTAAAAGAAAGGAGGAGTTCCCATTGAGTAAGTTAATCATCGCATGGGGAGGCCTTGCGTGGGCTATGGTGGCGCTTGCCGCAGCGGTAATCGCAAGTCTCCTTGTGCACAAGATACTGTTCGCGGTCCTCGCCAGGCTTACGAAGAAGACTACGAACAGGGTGGACGATTCCCTCGTTCGCCATTCGCAGAAACCGGCACGGCTTCTTTTCCCGCTCATCGGAGTGATACTTGTTCTGCCCGTTTTACGCCTATCGCCTGAGCTTCATGCCGCCGTGAATCACATAATTGGGCTTCTAATCATCGCGACCATTGCCTGGCTCTCGATCGCGATTACGAAAGTATTCTCCGATATGATTGCCGCAAAGTATGACGTCAGCGTGAAGGATAACCTGGCCGCGAGAAGAGTCCAGACCCAGGTGCATGTCCTCAGGCGGATCCTCGTGGTCGTCATCGTCGTAATTTCCGCTTCGGCAATGCTGATGACCTTTCCCGAGATAAGAAGCATTGGCGCGGGCCTCTTTGCGTCAGCAGGAATTGCCGGCCTGGTAATCGGCATGGCGGCAAGACCGACGCTTTCCAATCTAATCGCCGGAATTCAGATGGCGTTGACGGAGCCGATAAGGCTTGATGACGTCGTGATTGTCGAAGGAGAATGGGGATGGATTGAGGAAATCGGGACGACTTACGTAGTGGTCAGAATCTGGGACCTCAGGAGGTTGGTTGTCCCACTTTCTTATTTCATTGAAAAGCCTTTTCAGAACTGGACGAGGAGATCTGCCGACCTTTTAGGCACCGTATATATTTATACCGATTACACAATCCCTGTCGATGAAGTGCGGGCAGAGCTGCACTCGGCGCTTCAGGCCTCGTCTCGCTGGGACGGAAAAGTTTGGGGATTACAGGTGACAAATGCCACCGAACATACACTTGAGTTGAGGGCTTTGATGAGTGCGCGGGATTCAAGCACGGCCTGGGATCTCAGGTGTGAAATTCGTGAAAAGCTGATCAAGGTACTTCAGGAAAAATATCCCGGCGCACTTCCGAAGGTGCGGGCGGAACTAAAGCAGGATGTAAGGACGGGGGAGCATCAGAGTTAATCATCAGTTGCCCTATAGAAAATAATATTCATTTCTCGCGTGGATCCCGGAACAAAAACAAATCCGGGAGTGTTGAGCGTATTAATAAATTTATACTCACAAACTAACAGAGATGCCACGAACTATCTATGAATAAGTGATTCTTCTCCTTACCTGCTGGCTGATCCTTTCAACAAATCATTCCACCACATTAAATCGCTCTTCATCAGCCGAAGCTGCCGGCATAAAGAGCGTATCTGTGTCCGGAGATACGAAAGGGAAGGCGTCTGCTACGGCAGACAAAACTCAGACGGCCCGAGTGCGCTCGATCGTCTTCGTCCCCACGAAGAAGCCTCTTTTCACTCCCGCAGAGATGATAGGCGGCGGACTCGCGATTACCTATGGTCTGTTTGAGACTGATGACGAGGTGTACGAAAAACTTCACGGTATAAGAATGAGAAGCGCTGTACTCTCAACGGTTAGCCCTGTGGTAAGCATGATGGGGCTGGGGACATTCTCCGTCGCGCTCTTCGGAGGCTTTTACGCTTATCACTACGTTACAGGTGACGAGACCTCGCTGCAGGCAGCTAATCTCGGGATGGAGACGTTTGTTTTTAGCGGCATATCGACGCAGATCCTGAAGAACATGTTCGGCAGAGAGAGGCCTAGCATGCGAACAAAAGAAGGTGGACGATGGAGCGGCCCATTGTCTTATTTCGAGCACAGAGATAAGGGGAGCAAGAGCATAGCAAGCTATGACGCTTTCCCATCCGGTCATACCGCGACAATATTCGCAGCAGCCTCGACCATCGCCGACACTTACCATGAGAGCTGGGTCCCGTACGTAGCATACGGCACGGCGACCATAGTTGGTATCTCGCGTGTCATGGAGAGCGCCCACTGGCCGAGCGATGTCTTCGTCGGCGCGATCATAGGCATCGGGAGCACGAAGATCGTTGAGAATCTCCCGTTCAACGAGCACCGGGCAAGAATCAGGCTCGGTGTCGTGGATAAGAATTCAGTGGGGGCGACCCTGAGTATGGATTTTTGAAAATCTTTCGGTGAGAAGCAAAGCCTTCGAGGAGAATAATGAAAGTGACCCAACCGAATTTAATTTCACTACCAGATATCGTCCCATCGGGTGATGCTTTGGCTCTGATCCCGATACGAAGGACGAGTGAAGCTCGCGGTCCGTCGTCGCGCGCAAGAACGACTGAGCTCGTTCAGCTGCCAGGTTGCTTTCGAGTTGTGTACCACTTTGCTTGACATTTGAGTAGAAACAATTATATTAAACGCAAATGATGGGCGCTTCGCCGACATACATGAAGTCGAACATTACGCGGGAAACCGTATGAATGTTGCTCTTGTCTTTAACCAGAAAAGAGAGAGCATCCTCATCGACAGTCCTCAGTCTCATCCCCACTCTTCTCCCCTCAAGACAGCAACAGCACCAGAGAAAGTAGCGGACATGTACGCTGAATGGGACACTCCGGAGACAATCAACGCAGTTGCCCGGGCGTTGTCTCTTTACCACAACGTGACTATGGTGGAAGCGGACGCGTTTGCTTTCGAGAAGTTGCGCGCGGGGAATTTCGATATCGTATTCAACATCGCTGAAGGGATGAACGGAGTGACTCGAGAGGCTCAGGTCCCCGCCATGCTTGAGTTCCTCGGTATGCCTTATACAGGTTCGGACCCGCTAACGCTTGCGATCAGTCTCGACAAAGCTAGAACGAAGGAAGTCCTCAGCTATCACGGGATCCCGACTGCAAAGTTTATTGTCGCTCATTCATTCGAAGAAGCCGCGACAGCTTCTTTACGTTACCCACTTTTTGTTAAGCCGCTGCATGAAGGGTCGAGCAAGGGAATCTACAACTCTTCCTACGTTACCACGCCCGAATCCCTGAAGCAGGAGGTAGAACGAATACTCAGTAATTACGAACAGCCAGCGCTTGTGGAGGAATATCTCCCCGGGAGGGAGTTCACCGTAGCACTGCTTGGCAATGGGAGCGAACTGAAAGTTTTTCCGCCAGTGGAATTGAATTTTGGTTCGTTGCCATCGGAAGCACTGCCGGTCTATTCTTACGAAGCCAAGTGGCTTTGGGACACCAAAAATTCTCCGATCGAAGTGTTCAAGTGTCCGGCACCGATTGATGCCGAGCTTAACGCCAAGATCGAGAGAATCTGCCGGAAAACATTTGATGTTCTTAAGTGCAGGGATTGGAGCCGAATTGACGTCAGGCTTGACGCTGTTGGTGAGCCGAACGTCATCGAGATCAATCCGTTGCCGGGGATTTTGCCAGACCCCGAGGAACATTCCTGTTTTCCAATGGCTTCCAGAGCCGCTGGACTGAACTATGATGAAATGATCAATGCGGTCCTTAATGTGGCATTGAAGAGGCTTGGTAAGGCGTAGTTCGTAACTATCGGTATTTGTTGAACTTGTAGAGGCGGCTTATGCCAAAGAAGAAAAAAATCGTAGTCGTTTACGACGAAGGCGCTCTGGACATAAGTTCTGAAGTCCAAATGGCCTTGAACGGCAAGACTGAGCCTGAAGGGAATTCTTCCTCCAAAGATACATCTATGACCAGCGTGATCGAGCAGGTCGACACCATTGTTGAGGTGCTGACCGAAGTTGGTTACAACGTCTCGACACTTCTTGCCGGCGCTGACATTAGCAAACTCATGGAAAAGCTCCGCGAGGACAAGCCCGATCTGATTTTTAATTTCTGCGAATCTATCGAGGACAACTCGTACCAGGAGATGAATGTCGCCGGGCTTTATGAACTTCTCGGTTTACGTTATACCGGCAGTGGCCCGCTTACTCTCGGAAGTTGCCTGAATAAGGTTAGAACAAAGGAGATCCTCTCCTTCCATAAATTGAATATCGCTCCCTTCCGCGTCTTCAATTCTCCCGATGAAGTGTTGAGGAAGAAGATGACGTTCCCCGTGATAGCGAAACCGATACATGAGGACGCAAGTGCTGGGATAACGAATTCGTCCGTGGTCTATGATCGTGATCATCTTCAATCTCTCCTGTCTGAAATGCTGAAGAAATTCAAACAGCCAATCCTGGTCGAGCAATATATTGAAGGCCGGGAATTCAACGTCGCGATCGTCGGGAACGAAGAACTTGTCGCGCTCCCGGTTTCGGAGATCGATTTTAGCACGATGCCGCAGGGATATCATCACATAGTTTCATATGAAGCTAAATGGATGCCAGACACCGTAGAGTATAAATCAACCGTGCCGGTCTGTCCGGCGAAAATCAGCTCACGGTTTCAAAAAAAGATTCAGAACACTGCCATAAAGGCATATCAGGTCATGGGGTGCCGTGACTACGCCAGAGTGGACATGCGAGTCGACAAGAACGGCATAGTCCACGTGCTGGAGGTCAACCCCAATCCGGATCTCTCGCCAGGTGAGTCGGGCTTCTCCAGAAGCGCTGCAGCGTTCGGCTGGACTTACGGTCAGCTTATAAGCAATATTGTTGAATCAGCCTTCAAGAGGAGCGTTGGTACGTATTAGACCCACCGTCAGGGAAGATCATTCCCTGATACTTGATATCCTCAAGAGGACAGACTACTTCACACCGGATGAAGTGGATATTGCCGACGAACTGCTCAATTCTTATTTCGACAATTCCCTTGAAAGTGGATATTGGACCTACACGGCTGAGTCAGACGGAGTCGCAGGCTACGTCTGCTACGGACCGACACCTCTCACTGAGGGAACGTACGACATTTACTGGATCGCCGTCGATCCGAATCAGCAGGGGAAAAAAATAGGCACAGAGCTTCTCCAGTTCGCAGAAAGAGATATAGCGGAGCATAAAGGTAGGCTCATCACGGTCTACACAAGCTCACAGGAGAAATACATCTCCACAAGGAGTTTTTATCTTAAACGGGGCTATCACGAAGGATGTAGAATAAAGGACTACTACCGGCGCGGAGACGACCTCGTGGTATATGTTAAACAAATATCGGAGGACTAATTTATGGAACTGTGGCAGCAGATGCTGAGGCAGAGTATAGACAGTGCTGATGACCTTGTCAAGCGCTTCAACTTAGACAAAGAAACTGCCGAAAGGTTGAACAGCCTTTTCCACATCAGAATAAACCCGTACTATTTAAGCCTCATTCGCCATCCGGGTGACCCGATCTGGCTTCAATGCATGCCTGATGCAAAGGAGCTCGAGGACGACGGCCTTCCCGAAGATCCGCTGAATGAAGACGGTGATAGCCCGGTTCCAAGCATTACGCACCGATATCCTGACAGAGTCCTTTTCCTCGTCACCAGCCAGTGCTCCATGTACTGCAGATTCTGCACGAGAAAAAGGAAAGTAAGTGATTCCACGAAGATAAGCATGAAATACATCCAGGACGGGTTGGATTACATCAAAGCCCATCCGGAAGTGAGAGACGTGATCGTGTCCGGAGGAGATCCTCTAATGCTCACAGACGTCATGCTCGAAAAAGTGCTGAAAGGTCTTCGTGAGATTCCGCACGTGGAAATTATTCGCGTTCATACAAAGATGCCGTGCGTCCTCCCTCAGAGGATTACTCCGCAACTCGTCGAGATGATGAAGAAATACCAGCCTCTTTACGTCAACGTACATTTCAACCATCCCTGGGAAGTTACTCCGGAAGCCAAACAGGCGTGCGATCTTCTCGCGGACGCGGGCTTCCCGCTGGGCAATCAGATGGTTCTAATGAAGGGAGTGAACGACGACCCTGAGGTCGTGAAGGAACTCAATCGTAAGCTCCTGATGATGAGAGTACGACCGTACTACATTTACCAGGCTGATATGGTGAAGAGCACAAACCACTTCAGGACTCCCATAAAAACCGGTCTGGAGATAATGGACAAACTTCGCGGACATACGAGCGGGCTCGCGGTTCCATACTTCGTGATCGATGCTCCCGGTGGAGGCGGAAAGATACCGATCCTTCCGCAATACGTCCTTTACCACGACGAGCAGAAAATCGTCATACGGAATTACAAGTATGAGGTCTTCGAGTATGACGAGATCACCGGGCAGTCCAAAGCTGCTCCGTCCGAAGTCGACTCGAGGTTTCTCCGAAAATCGCCCGTTATCATCCGGGAGAGGCGCAGGCGCGTATCCAAGGCTAAGCGTCGTCCGGCCGTCAAAGTAAAGATAGAGAAGACGAGTCAACAATAATTGTATAGAAGGCTGTCCGGAACAACTCTGTCTCCGGACAGCTTCGCCAATCCGGGCGAGACAAGCGTAAGCTGGGTAGAGATTCGTAAATCACGTCAGTTTATGGCAATGCATCGTGTTGAGCGATTGTCTCGTGATGCCGACGTCAGTTATTGGCGACGAGACGGATTGCTACGAAGCGATGATGAGAGTACTGAGGAACGGGGAAGAAATTATTCACGCAGGAAAGTTCGGGAGACATTCCTAAGAGGTAGCCCCTTGAACTTTGCTCTTCTGTCTCAACTGGGTGATTAGCACACCGGCAATCGTCGTCACCGCGCCCACGGTGAACGCGAGAGAAATACCCTGCTTTAGAAAAATGTAGCCGAGAATCGCCGTCACCACCGGTTGACCATTCGCGAACACGGCTACCTTGCTAGCCTCGATCTTACTCAGCGCGGAATACCAGAGAATATAACCGACAATCGAAGTTATTATCGAAAGATAGATTACCTCGAGCCAAAGGCTGCCGGAGATTGAAGAGTAAGAGTAACCCACGGATGACCAAAGGCCGATCGGCAGGAACATCGCCGAGCCCGCGAGCGCCGCAAAAATCGTACTGTTCAATGCCCCGTATTTCAAAATCACTTTTCTCCCCAGGACAATGTAATGGCTCCACGCTAATACGGCTATGAAAACAAAGAAGTCTCCTTTCATATCTGATATCCCGATGCGCGGCCCTTTATCCAGAACTATCACAAGTACTCCCGCAAACGCCAGTATGGTGCCGATAATTTTTGGAAGCGTGATCCGTTCCTTCAGGTATATTCCGGATAGCAACAATACGATCACAGGAGATGTGGAGTAAAGGATCGCCGCCGAAGTCGCGGTTGTATATCTGACGCCGTACAGGAAGGAGAACTGGTTTACCGGAACGGAGAGGAATCCGAGAAGGAGAAGGAGAGCGAGATCTCGGCCCTTATATCGGAATTCAAGTTTGGAGTATCGAAGGTAGAGTAGGTAGATAGACCCCGATATCAAGATCCTGATGAAAGTTAGATTGGCGGCGGGAATGGACTGGGTGGCGGCGTTTGCGATTATGTACGTGCCGCTCGAGAAAAATATTTGTATTATTAAAATTACGTAGGGGTTCACGCGAAGGTATCTACGAGGCTTGCTAGTGTTCCTGCCATCATACCGCTCTCTTTTATCTCTTGAAGGATGGCAGGAAATATCTCGGTGTACCCATGGAAATCTATCGGATCTGTCACGGAATTATGAAAGAGGATTGACGCGCTTCCCTTTGCCAGCCTTGTTTCCTTAATCAGTTCCTTCATCTTTGCCAAGGCCTGGTCGTTGTTGATAGTCTTGTTCTCGGCGAGGGTGCCGTCCATGAACGCCAACGGAAGTTCGATTACGGTCGACGGCCTGTCTTCGGTGAAATTATAGAGAGGATAGGGGAACGCGATGCTGTTTCTGAACCCAACCTCCCGAGAGAAGCCAAGCGTTGAATCGCACGTCATCTCGGCCTTTTCCCATATCTGAATGGTCTTTCCGGCTGTGAACTTAAGATAATGCTGTCTAACAGACTTGACACGTTTGCCGATGAAATCCTGGAGCCGGCTCTTCTCGCGGACGAACTCGTTCACGTCTACGTAGGTAGTCATGCTCGGATGAATGCCGACCTCAAATCCTTCGGTGGTCAGCAAATTTAGGAAATTTCGCATCGCCTTCGATCTGAAGTTGTACGGTATGTCCTGTTTCGCCGTCGCCCCCGTCTTGATGAAGAAAGTAGACTTGAACCCGAGCGAGTTTTCAGCATTGAAGATGAACCTTAGCCCTATTTTGGGAAGATCGTATCCGAACAGGGCGTACAACGGGAATAACAGCTTGGTTGCCCGCTCCCTGGATGGAAGTCCGTGCCTGTTAAGAACGGCTATACCGAACATCTCCCTGCTGATCATCTTTGGATTGAGGAAACTTACAAAGTCAACATCGTGCGTCAATGCGATCGCGCTGTCAGCGCCGCCGTAAGTTTTCCGCTCCAGTTCAATCCCGAAATACTCTTCGACTCGTTCCTTCAGGAAGAGCGAATAATAATTAACAGCAGGGAATCCGAGGATACCGAGCTTGAATTGAAGAGAATCCATCGCCCGAAGCCTGTCGAATTCATCTCTCTCGAGGCTAATGAGATCCTGGAAATCGGAAGCCAGAATGAAAGTCGCCGCGGGGATGTCGAAATCGAGAAGTGAGTTGAGCGGGTTTAGCGTCTCGAAAATCTTTGGAAGTTTTTTCCCGGCGTACTCGAAACTGGATATCGCCTCAGTTGTCGGAAGAGTGGAATTGGAAATACACTTCCCGAACTCGTCGGACGACCTTATCCACAGTACCTTCTTCGAATCATTAGGGAGCTGCCGTCCGTAGAAAATATTGGGACAATCGGGCGAAAGGGTCTTTAGGAACTCCAGCTCGACTCGGAAAGGTTGAAAAAGCAGACGGAATCCGTATTTGATCTTCTGCTTAATATGATCGTCTGCACTGACGATTATGTTTATCTTCATGGCTGCAGTGATTCTTCAGGAGAAGAAAAGTTTCATCACATCGAGTATGAGTCCGGGGTGTTTAAGGACTGCCTGTTTAAAGAGCGCGCCGAGTGTCTGTTGGCCTTCGGGAAGACGGGATATTTCGGCCGCGATTGAATTAAGGTCGCTGTCCTTAAACTTATAGATGACCTTCTTTATTTTGTAATAGCGATGGTGACGGCTTCCGAGTGAATCGCGCCATTCCTTTTCATACTCACCAATCGTGTTCATGTCGTTGCTCTTCACCGCTTTCGCCGCCGCGACGCCTGCAATCTTTCCCGCGATCATCCCGCTTATTATTCCGCCCCCGGAGACGGGGTTGACCTGGTGCGCCGCATCGCCGACGAGCATAAGACCGGGCATCGTTGTGCGGTCGAGAGTCTCGGCACAGGGGACGCCTCCCGCGAGCTTCGTGAGTATTGCCGCCTGCGGAAATTGTTCGTGCATGAATTCATCGAGAAACTTCAAAGCGTGCTTCTGTCTGCTCCTGTCCGCGGCGACGGCGAGTCCTATGTTGGCTGTCCTGTTACCCTTCGGAAATACCCAAAGATAACCGCCGGGTGCGTATCTCTCACCGAAGTAGAAGTAGCAAGTGTCCTGTTCGACGTCGATGTTGGCCGCAGTTACCTGTGCCGCCGATTCCATGTCATGCATCGAGACAGTCGTGTCTATTCCCGCCCATCTTCCGATTCGTGATTCCACTCCGTCCGCGCCTATGACGATCTTGCTTTTCAGGGTGAGGCGCTGCCCGTGATACTGGACAGTAACGCCGGTGACACTGCCGTCAATCTTTGTGACTCCATCAACATAGGCTTTAGTTATTACTTCCGCTCCTTCGTCAGCGGCGATTCTCGCAAGTTCGTAATCGAACACCTTCCTGTCGAGGACATATCCGACTCCTTCAATGCTCGGCTTCACCGCCATTCCATTTGGGGCGATGAGTTTGAATTTTTTTATCTCCGCGGCGACGAATTTCTTGTCAGGCTCTATGAACGGAGCGAGCCCTTCGTGGTCCACCGCTTCGCCGCATCTCACCGGCACGCCGATCTCTCTGTCTTTTTCGAGGACAAGGACGCTTGCGCCTCCGCGCGCCGCGTACCGCGCGGCTGTGGAACCCGCCGGTCCTCCGCCGACTACAATCACGTCATACGATTCCCTCATGCAGTCGCTCTCAGACTTATCTTTTCACTTTTGCCGGATCGGTCGCTGTGAAATTCAAATACCTCAAAGGGGCACGCCCATTCGCATTTCCTACAGTTTGTGCAAATCTCATGCACGATGGAAATGCGGCTTTCAGTGAGGTCTATGCAGTTTTCTGGACAAACCCCTACACAGCATCCGCATAAGTCGCACTTCTCTTCATGTATCTCTATCACTATTCCGCTCCTTTTGAACGCCGGGACGGATCGAAAATTCCTCTTCCCATTCTATTGAATCGAATTGAATTGCCGTAAAAAAGATCGCCTCACGGCTCGTTTAATATAAGAAAAGGCTGTGACGTAAACAGCGCTTTCATGGGATGCGCCATGGTTCGAGTGGATTGGAGTTGCGGATCGGAAATCGGCAGCGTGTGAGACGCGGCAAGATCGCTGGTTGTCTTATCTCAGGCTCTCGAAGTAGTGCTCCAACAACTCTTTGTCGCGGTAAGTCTCACTCAGCACCCGCTTCCGCTGCACCAGTTCCTGATACTCGTAGTCAAGGTTATCGGTGTTCGCGCCCTTCTTCTCCTGGTCCGCAATTCGAGAAGTCAGCATTCTCAGCCTCTGCTCTATCTGTTCCAGCTCAAACGAGATGAGAAGCTGAGAGATCCACTTGAGGTAGTCGGGCGTTTCGCTTCCCGGTCTGATTTCTTCCCACCATATTTTGCTTCGTTGGGGGGCTGCGAAGGCGAGTTCGGCGAACGCCTTCCTGACGCTTTCGGATGAGAGTTCGTCGATAACGGCAGACGCCGGGTTCCCGCTTCTTCGTGCCGCGATGACCTTATCTATAATTTCGCCGCTCATCCCATTTTGGATCTCCAGCCGCGAAATTTGGCCCGCTATTATCTCGAACAACGATTCATCGACGTTGATGAGGAGGCTGATTAAATCTCGATCCGCTATCGACAGGCGAAGCTCCTGCCTTCTAGCCTGAGCTGGAATAGCGGGCTGATATTTGGAATGGGAAGACTTTCTCTTCTTAAGCTCCTCGTAGATAGCCTCCTCCCGCAGGCCGAACTTTCCCGAGAGATCTTTGACGTAGAGGTTGACTTTGAT
>JAJYRM010000226.1 GCA_021794075.1 Bacteroidota bacterium
AAGAGATTGGTAAGCTATCTGAAAGTCGGTAAGGGCGAAAATAGGACCGACAATGTTCCCGCTCGATTGAAGAACGTGATTTCCATAGTGTTCGGTCAGAAGAAGCTCCTGCGCGAACCTTCAGCCGGATGGATGCATTTCTTCATATTCTGGGGGTTTGTGGTACTCCTGACGGCAATCCTTGAAAGTTTTCTGCAGGGATTCGGGACGAACCTTTCATTCGCGTTCTTGGGGGTCCTGTACGGTCCTCTCGTTTTTGTGCAGGATACATTCGGGTTGCTCGTAGTATTCTCAATTCTCTTTGCGTTGTACAGAAGGAACATTAAGCGCGTAAAACGCCTTCAAGGCGACAAACACTCGAAGTTCGATGCGAACTTAATTTTGACGCTGATTCTCCTGATCATGGTTTCGATGTTCCTCCAGAACGCCGGCCATATAGCGCTTGAGAGGTCGGCGCCGAGCGGCGGGGACACTCTGGACGCTGGATGGAGATACATTTCGTCTTCGATTTCAAATCTTTTTATGGGATACGGCTATGGAACCAAGTCGCTCTTGTTCGAGATATTCTGGTGGTCTCATGTGGCGCTCGTGCTCGGCTTCCTGAACTACCTTCCCTACTCAAAGCACTTGCATATCGTCTCATCCACGTTCAATGTATACTCTTCAAGCCTGCGGCCTAAAGGCGAGTTGGTCCCATTGAATCTCGAAGCGGAGAACATTACGAGATTTGGCGCAGGCGATATTGAGGACCTGACGTGGAAGCAGCTGCTTGACGGTTACACATGCACCGAATGCGGAAGGTGCGATTCGGTATGTCCCGCCAATCTCACGGGGAAACCTCTTTCGCCCAGGAAGGTCGTCACGGATGTACGGCGGCGAACAATGGAAAAGGCTCCTGCGATGCTGGCAGGAAATGATCCGGGCGGCAAGATGTTGGTCGACGGTTACTTGAGCGAAGATGAACTGTGGGCCTGCACAACCTGTCGGGCTTGCATGGAGGAATGCCCGGTAACGATTGAGCATGTCAATGCTATTGTTGATATGAGGAGATACCTTGTCCTGAACGAATCGCGTTTCCCTCCGGAACTTTCAGCCGCGTATAAGAATTTGGAAAACAATTACACCGTGTGGGCGTTCAACTGGAGAGACAGAGCGAAGTGGGCGGAAGGTTTCGATGTGCCAATCGCCGCGAATGTGAATGACGATTTCGATGTGCTATATTGGGTTGGATGCGCGGGGAGCTTTGATATGAGATACCAGAAGGTCGCGCGAGCTTTCGCCCAATTGATGAAACTGGCCAAGGTGAAATTCGCGATATTGGGAAATGAGGAAAAATGCAGCGGAGACCCGGCACGGAGAAGCGGTAATGAATATCTTGCTCAGACGCTTATCAAGGAAAACGTTGAGACGCTTAATAAACACAAAGTGAAGAAAATTGTTGCGACTTGTCCGCATTGCTTCAATACACTTAAGAACGAGTACCCAGATTTCGGAGGAACCTACGAGGTCGTTCACCACACCCAATTCATTCATGAGCTCATTGAATCCGGAAGGCTGAAGCTGACGTCGTCGCAGAAGACACGGATCACATATCACGATTCGTGTTACATCGGCAGATACAACGGCATATTCGATGAACCGAGAAAAGTAATCGGAAAGTTGGCCGGCACAGAGCTTGTCGAGATGAAGCGATCCAAGAGCAAGGGCTTGTGCTGTGGAGCCGGTGGTGCCAGGATGTGGATGGAAGAAAAAACGGGCAAGAGAATAAATATTGAAAGGACCGAAGAGGCGCTTGCAACGAACCCGGACGTAATCGCGTCGGCTTGCCCATTCTGTATGACAATGCTTACGGATGGAGTGAAGGCAAAGGAAGCTAAATCGGTCGAGGTGAAGGATGTAGCGGAGCTCATTCTGGAAGCACTGAACGGGGCTGAACTTGGAGCTACAATTAACTAAACGAAAAACAATGGAGGTAAATTGAAATCATTAGCGGCACTTATTGTCACGGTCCTGGTAATGAATACCGGCGCGTTTGCTCAATACAAGCTCGAGTACAAGGCTTCCGGTTCCACGCCGGTTCGCTACAAAGCCCATACTTCTCTGGTGACCATCGAATCCATGATGGGACAGCAGGCAAAGGTCTCTGTTAAGTCTGATCAGAGTATCACCATGACAAGCAAGAAGGACGGATCCGATATTCTCTATGATATAACGGTGGATACAAGTAATAACGTAGCTCTGATGCCCAACGGCGATACTACAAGGACATCCTCCCCCACAGTCGGGAAGATCAAGGAAACCCGCGTGCATCCGGACGGGAATGTGGTATCCTCACGCTGGCTCGACTCGACATTCGCGAAGACGCAAGCCGGCGAGACCAAAGATTTCGGCAACTTCTTTTTCAGACTTCCCGACAAAGAAGTAAATACCGGCTCTACTTGGGCCCAGAATAAAGTCGATACTGTGGAAACCGGAGGAGGCGAAGGGAGCATAGTTGTAACGACCAATTCCAACTATAAGCTTGTCGACAAAGAGATGGTCGAAGGAATACCGTGTGTCAGGATAACGTTCACGGGGAAAGTCGGCTTGAAAGGCGGCACGACATACCAGGGGATTAATTTCGCGATCAACGGCACCGGAACTATTTCAGGGACCGCTCTATTTGATTACACACATGGAAGGGTCGTTCGCCTTACGGGAAATTCAGATCAAAATTTGACAATGGCTTCTTCGGGCCAGCAACCGGTGTCTATCCCGATGAGCCAGAAAACAGACTACGATTTAACTTTGGTCAGGTAGTCTATTTGCAGCTCACGCAACTGCTGCAAAAGTGTCTGTGGAAGCGTAGAGCTGATTGCGTAAGTCTGATGGTTGGCCGAGTTCGAAAGGCAAAGCTGCCCAACGGTTGCTTCGGACTCGGCCGACTTAAATATCTGCCCCGTTATATGTTCTCGGTTATTTAGGGTGACTCCGTAATCGATAATCACCTTGGCCGGCTCGATTGTGCTGTCAATGAAACCAAGCGCCCTAGACCCGATCAGTCCCTCAACAATTCCCTGCGCCTCAGATTGCGGAACCGCAATGTCGTTCACTCTCCATGTCGTATCGCAGTGAAAGAAATGGAATAGCGTGTCGCCAAGTGAAAAATCAACATCCTCTATGCTCGACAAGGAAAAATTAAACATC
>JAJYRM010000006.1 GCA_021794075.1 Bacteroidota bacterium
GTCGGCGGCATTCACGCGTCCGACCACTATGCCGCCCTAGCGGATATCGATATGTCTAACAGTGCGAAGTCCGGAGAAGCAAATAGCTTGGCTGAAGGAAGAAGCAGAGTCGAGCCCCTTCCGATTCTTTCATATGATACTGACATCGGATTTGGTTACGGGGCAAAGTTGTTTCTCTTCGACCTATTCCACGCGAATGAGTCGTTCGACTTTGTGCTGTTCAACAGCACAAAAGGCGAAAGATGGTACAGAGGCGTATTTTCGTATCCCGACTTCGAATACCGTGAGGGAACCGTTTATCCTATTTCTGTCGACTTTACCTTCGATTATGATAAATGGCTTCAGAATAATTTTTACGGAATAGGAAATGGGTCGCTTTTTTCCGATCGTGAGATTTACACGAGGGCGCCTATCGAATTGGCCCTGACATTCAGTCGGGGGGTCACGCGCGAAGTGGTCGGCCAGGTTATCGCGAAATATGAAAGGATAGAAAATTACGGCTTCGATTCCACCAGCGTACTGAAGTTGCTGCCGCCGTCATTGAATGCTTCTGCCGCCAGGTACGCGTCGATCGGGGTCGATATCCGTTACGACACGAGAAACAGTTTTATCAATCCTACATCGGGAGCCGTGCTGCAGGCTGAGTCAGAGTACGCTCCTAATCGCGTGGCAGGGAACGTTTCATTCTTGCGGTTGGCGATGTGGTCACAATACTACTATACTCTTTTCTATCCAACTACGGCGCTTGCGCTCCGCGTGGGGCTGCAGCAGGTTGTCGGCAGCAATCTCCCGGTCCAGGTGCTCACTTCGCTCGGCGGAAATAGCACGCTTCGTGGGTTCACTCAGGACAGGTTCCTCGACAAAGCGATGGCTCTCATGAACGCGGAAGTGAGGTTCCCAATTTTCTGGAGAGTGGGCGGGGTTGTCGGTGTCGATGCCGGTAAGGTATGGCATAGTTTTGCGGACGCGGATCTGCGAAATTGGGCGGCAAATTCCGTGGCGGGCCTCAGGCTCTACATGGACAATTTTGTCGTTCGTGCCGATTTCGGATTTGGCCCTGAAGGAACGGGCTTCTATTTCAATTTTGGGCAAGTCTTCTAATTTCCCGCTCCGGAATTGGCGATGCCTTGCAATGACAAGGCAATAAAATGTGTATCACATCAACTCTTCAAAAGTGTTATATTTAGCCTAAAACGATTCAGGAGAGTTGCAGGTGAACGACGTTACAGTTTCGAAAGCGGAACTCTGGTACAATGCGTTTCGTGGTTTCTATAGAAAAGAGCTGCCAATCGAAAAACTTGATCCCATTTCGAGGTGGCTTTACGCTTCACGAAGTATAATCCTGGTGATTTCAGCGCAGGCGGCGATAATAGCCGGGCTGCTCGCCATTCGGGCGGGATCATTCAATGGTTTATTTTTCATATTGCTACTTGTGGGCCTGGTTGTCGCCCACGCCGTGAGTAATCTCTCCAACGACTATTTCGGATTTCACAGGGGACACGATACTCCGGCATCCCCGAGAATGAGATACACGCTTCATCCGCTCGCGAGCAATATGATGAACGTGAAATCCCTGAAGAGGGGAATTTGGTCACTGGTTACTGTCGGTGTCCTGATAGCGATCTACTTCACGGTTGTAAGAGGTCCCGTGGCCGCAATCTTCGCAGCTTTAGGGCTCGGCATACTGTACTGGTACGATGGAGCTCCCCGTGACTTGAAAAGCATAGGACTCGGCGAAATTGCCACCTTGATAGTGTGGGGGCCTTTAATGATAGGAGGCGGTTTCTTCTGCATGACGGGAAAAATTTCGACGCCTGCCTTCCTTGCTTCGATTCCATATGGGCTAGGTGTTATGTCTATACTTGTCGGCAAACACATCGATCAGATGGAGTTCGACCAGACACAGAGTCAGAAGACTCTTCCGATCGTGCTGGGAGAAAAACGCGCCCGCGTCTTCAACCAGACTTCGATCTTCCTCATGTATTTTGTAGTACTTGTGCTGGTCGTCCTTGGCTACGTCACGCCGTTCGCGCTTCTCGTGTTCTTGAATTTTCCTCGTGCCTGGAAGGCGATGGGGGTCTTTTCCAAGCCTCGCCCCGATTCTGCGCCTGAAGGTTATATCGGTTGGCCGCTCTGGTACCACAGGTTCAGCCTGGTACACAACAAGAGGTTCGGCTGGCTGTACATACTGGGGTTGGCACTCGGCGCGGCGTACGCGTTAGTGTTCTGATTGGATTGGCGGCGACTCGTTAGTCCTTCTTGACTAATTCTTATTCCCGCTCAATGCTACACATCGCTGAAAAATCGATTGTCTCTTTGGTTATAAAGGCAGTTTAGAAAAAGGACGATGATCCGTACACTATCCTGATTCGAAATGGAACGGAAGAAGATACTTTGGGTTAGGCTTGATGCCATCGGCGACAACCTCCTCGCCGCATCGATGCTGCCGCACATTTACGAAAAGTTTGGACACGCGGCTATTACCGTCGTGTGCCAGAAACACATAGCGGAACTGTATCGGGCGAGTCCATACGTGGAAAGAGTTGTCGGCGTCGACAAGATGGCTATGTTTCTCGACACGAAATACAGGAATGAAATCCTCCTTGAGCTTCGAAGCCGTGAGTTTGATTTAGCGCTCGATTCTACATGCTCGTGGGAACAGCTGGCCGACTTTCTCGTGGTCGGAAGCCTGGCGAAGGAAAAGGTTGCCTTCAGGAATTCGGCGGCGGTCGCTAAGAACGTGAAGGGGAAGCGAGATGGAATATTCACTACTCTCCTCGAATTTAGTTCCATCTACGAGCCGGAACTTGAGAAGTACCGTGAGTTTCTCGCGGGCATTGGCATAAATGCTCCGGCCTTGAATTCGACAGTGTGGATCCCCGAAGAAGACGACGCGTTTGCCGCGGACTTTTTTGGAAAGAATAAATTGCGGCCCGAGAAAACAATGGCGCTTTTTGCTTTCGGGCGCTCTCATCTTAGGACCTACCCTTTCTACGGAAACGCGCTTGAAGAGGTATGCGCCGAAAACGACTTCTCGATCCTGGCGTTTGGAGATGCACCGGCGTATGGATTCAACCAGAACTGTCTTAACGAAATCAATGCCAGATCCATCAACCTTAGCGGTAAGACTACGCTTCTCCAAACCGCAGCGCTCATGAAGAGATGTCGCATTGCCGTCGGTGCCGAGACAGGTTTGGCTCACATGGCTTGCGCGGTGGATATACCGAACGTAGTGGTCCTGGGGGGAGGGCACTATGGGCGGTTCATGCCATATGCGCGGAAAACATCTGTCGTCGCGCTCCCGCTGGATTGCTACTGGTGCGATTGGACATGCAAATACGAGTACTCTCATTGTGTAGTCAACATTGCACCTGAAGTTGTAGAAACTGCGGTGCGTGAGACTCTAAGCACCGAAAGCGCCAGGCCCCGTCTATTTTTACATCCCGCCTCCCGTTGGACCAAGAGTTCGGCAGAACCAGCCTGGCAGATGCCTGACAAATTCACGACTTCTGACAACGTAGATATCATATCCGTTGAGTTTAACAGAAAATATCCTGCCGGAAGGATTTCCAGGCGCGACCTGGAATCGAAATTTGCCATGCACAACGATGCGGAAATGCCGAAGAGTGTAGCAGAAGCGTTGGAGAGTGCCGGTGGATTGCGCAGGGCGGGAGAATCTGCAAAGGCCCTCGAAATACTTGAGGACGCAATCCAGAAGAATCCGGGATTCCCCCCGCTCCTAAATATGAAAGGAGAGCTGTATGTCGAAGAAGGCCGCATGGAGGAGGCTCGCGCGATCTTTTTCGGTATTATAACTTTGATCCCTTTCCACACGGACGCCATGAACAATATCGCTGTGCTTGACATACTACAGAAAAGATACGATTCCGCGATCGGTGTCTTAAAGAGGCTTCTGGAAGTGGAACCGGACAACAAGGTAGCGCTCTCCAATCTGCGCTTTATCGAGAAAGAGCTCAACCTAAGGAATGAACTCCTCAACGCCGAGCAGCTCATCATAAACGAAGATCTCGACTCCGCGCGTCAAGTTCTTGATTCGATCTTAAAAGAGTATCCGGATAACGAGGACGCGCTTTCGGACCTTGCGGTGGTCGAGGCGAGAGACGGAAGGAGCGGTGAGGCGCTTCGACTGCTTCAGCGCGTGCTTGCCGGAAACCCGGATAACGAGTTTGCAGCGAAGCTTCTTGAGAAAGTCCTTCTGGGACAATAGCCATTGATGCTCTAGCATCTGCCATCTTTGCCCTTCTCCATCTTCTGCCATTTTCAAATTCCTTTTCATGACGCTACATCTGACAGCCATGCAAGTTGCCCGTTCTGTGGATTCCCGGCATTTTCTTTTGTAGAATTCTCAAAGATCCGCAGGCAAGATTCAGGAGGGAGAAATGAAAAGGGCGTCAAGCATGAGTGTCGTTCTGGATCGGGTTTCAATTTGCGTGTTAGCCATTGCGGCCGCGGTAAACCTATGGGGTTGCACAAGCATTCAACCGCTCGTGGTCGTGCGAAGCGTCGATGTTAACGGGTGAATCAATTGAAGCTTGTAAATGTTTGACGTTAATTTTATAATTCATTCATGAATCTTCTGGCAATAGAGAGCTCATGCGACGAATGTTCGGCCGCGGTTCTTAAAGACGGCGCGCTTAAGTCGGTCGTGATTTCATCGCAGCTCATACATAGTGAATACGGCGGAGTGGTACCGGAGCTTGCCTCGCGCGCGCATATGGAGCTCATAGTACCTGTAGTCGAGGAGAGTCTCAAGAAAGCATCGGCTTCCAAGGAAGAGATAGATTCCGTGGCGGTCACTTACGGACCTGGGCTCGCGGGATCCCTTATCGTCGGTATTAGTTTCGCAAAAGCCTTCGCATCCTCGCGTGGTATACCTGTTGTCGGCGTCAATCATATGGAAGGCCACCTTTACTCGGCATTCCTCGAGGACGATAAGCCTGAATTCCCGTTTATCGCGCTCGTCGTGAGCGGTGGTCACACCATGCTCATTCATGTGAGGGAGCCTTTCACGCATGACCTCCTGGGGCAGACGCGGGATGACGCGGCAGGCGAGGCTTTCGACAAGGTCGCCAAGCTTCTCGGACTCGGATACCCGGGCGGTCCGGTCATCGACAAGATGGCAAAGGAGGGGGATCCGAAGGCGTTTAAATTTCCTCGCGCGTTCATGGATGGCGATTCGTTCGAGTTCAGCTTCTCCGGAATTAAAACAAGCGTGCTTTATCTTCTCAAGGAATTGAAATATGATCCCGACAAGCCCGATGAAAAGCTCGTTCGGGATATCTGCGCGTCTTTCCAGGCGGCCGTGATTGACGTGTTGGTGGCGAAGGCGATTAACGCTGCGCGAAAGTTCGGCGTGAAGTCTATAGTCGTCGCGGGCGGAGTCGCGGCCAATCGCGGCCTGCGTTCCGCGCTACAGGCATCAGCCGAGTACATCGGCGCGAAGGCCTTCTTCCCGAGGCCCCTCTATTGCACGGATAACGCGGCGATGATAGGCATCGCGGCACACTTCAAGTATCTTAAAACAGGCATGGTTACCGACCTCACCCTGAAACCAACTCCCAATCTCGCACTGAGTTTTTGAATTGAACAGAATCAAAGGAATGTTAGAAAAGGCCGTCCGGAACGGCAGCGGCAGAAAATTGCTGAGTGTGTACATGATGCCCGGATTTCCGCACAAGGATTCCGCGTTGAGGATCCTTACGGCGGCGGAAAAGGCGGGTGTGGACTTCGTGGAACTTGGCGTTCCGTTCAGCGATCCGCTCGCCGACGGGCCGGTAATTCAGCGGGCCGCGCAAGTCGCAATAACAAATGGCGTGACGCCTTCCGCAATCCTATCGATGGTGAAAGAGTTCCGGAAAAATTCAGAGCTTCCAATTATTCTGATGGGCTATGTGAATTCTTTCTTGAACGGCATTGGCAAGAACTTCGCTACCAGGCTTCGCGATGCCGGCGTGGACGGCGTAATAATACCTGACCTTTCGTACGAAGAATCCCGCGATGTGAGGGAGGAAATCGAGAAGGCTGGCTTGAGTATCGTGCTCCTGGTCGCTCCGACTTCCGGCGCAGACAGGATCGCCCGGCTCGACGAAGCGACCACCGACTTCAGCTACTGCGTATCCGTGACCGGCGTTACCGGAGCCAGGAAAAATCTCGTGAGCGACGAAGTTAAATCATTCCTGCAGCTTGTCGGGAAGACCGCCAGGAAGCCATTCGTCGTGGGATTCGGCATCTCGACGCCGGAGGCAGCCTACGAGATCTCGCGCTACGCGAACGGAATCGTCGTGGGATCGGCATTCTTACAGGCAATCTCCGATGCGCCAAAAGGGGGAGAAGCTGAGAAGGCTTCGACATTTCTTAAGGGTCTCAGAACGGCAATCGACAAATGAGCGGAATGAAATCGCTGAGAAGGAAGATCGATCTGCTTGATAAGCTGATCGTAAGGCTTCTCAACAGGAGAGCGAGATACGCGGATGAAATTGGAAAGATAAAGGAAAAGCTCGGTCTCGAAGTTTATTCACCCGAAAGAGAGAAAAAGGTTTTTGAAAACGTTAGCAAGGCCAACCCCGGTCCTCTGACCGACGAGGCTGTAAGAAGGGTGTACGAAAGAATAATAGACGAATCGAGACGCCTGGAGCGTGAAAGCGTTGAAGAGAGGCGGACGTCGATCGTCCCGGGGAAACGCCGCAAGCATTCATCAAAGGAATCTCCGGACTAAGGAGATTTATGAGCGACAAGAGGGACTTTAAACGCGTTGTCCAAGGCACTCTTGCGATAATCGCCGTCGCGTGGCTGGTAGCCTTCGTGGCGCCGATTCACAGCGCGGGGGGAAAGGGAATCATCCTGACTATTCAGCGCGGCGAATCTGCCGATCAGGTTTATTCAACCATCACTCGTTCCCATGTCGTCTCCAATATTGTGCTCTTCAGGATCTTCTCAAAAATCTTTGGCATCGATCGCAAGATAAAGGCGGGGAAGTATTTGCTTTCCGGATATTACTCTGACTACGATGTCATGAGGCTCATCTCTGCAGGGAAAAGCAACCTTCTTGTTTCCGTGACGATTCCAGAGGGGATGGATACTAGGCAGATAGCCGAGATATGCCACCATGATCTCGGTGTGGATTCCGCTGCATTCGCGAGAGAAGCGCTCGGGGACTCAATGGCCGAAGTTCTTGGGGTACCGTCATCGAATCTGGAGGGGTACTTATTTCCTGACACGTACGACTTTTATTACGGCACTAAGCCGGGCGAAATAATGAAGCGGATGACGGATGAGTTTAAATTTTATTTCAATGATTCGCTGAAGGAACGCGCGCGCGTTATGGGCTACACGGTCAACCAGATCATGACCATGGCATCGATAGTAGAAGCGGAGGCGCAGATCGATTCGGAAAGAGCCATCATCGCAAGCGTTTATTACAACCGGCTGAGGAAGCGTATGCCTCTCGACGCCGATCCGACAATCGAGTACGCGCTAGGGAAGCATACCGAGATCTATTATAAGGATCTGCACATCAAGTCGCCTTACAATACGTATGAAAACTACGGTCTTCCTCCGACCCCGATATGCAGCCCCGGTTTGAAGTCCATAATGGCGGCTCTGTATCCCGACACGACGGATTATCTTTACTTCGTGGCAAACGGGAAAGGCGGGCATGTATTCACCGTAACTTTCAGAGCCCACAAACGCGCCATACGTGCCTACCGACGTGCCATGATGAGAGAGTAAGGGCGCCCATGTCCGTTTTCTCGATCATCAGGTTTAGAATTAAACAAACGATCTCGGGTGAGAGGTCACGGGGCATTCTCAAATTTCTCGCGCCAGATATTTTTATCGGCCTTTTTCTGGTAGTCTCTCCCGACTCCACGCGCGTGGAATACTTCTCGGTGAGGGTGGCCATAGTGGCGACGGGCGTAGCCCTTTTCACCGCGCTCGCCGAGACAAGGAGATTTTTCTTCTCCGGTGGAGACATTGAGAGGTTCTATTTCGTGAGGCCAACGGTCTCCTCCCGGATTGCATCCATATCGGGGATGTTTGTGTTGATATTCCTAATCGTGGCCGCCGTGTTCGTACCCACATTGCTTCTGAGTCCCGGAGGGTTTCGCTTCATTGCGAGCGGAATTCCCATGATGGTTGCATCAGTATGCGCTTCGACATCTATATATTTCTTACTTATTTTCATTTTGGCATTGGTTCCGGCGGGTGCCGCTAATCGCGCCTTAACATTTTTGCAGATATTCATGGCGCTGGCGCTGCTCGCGACATTTCAGCTTTCAGCCAGAGTTGATTTCTTGGCTGATCCCATGGTCCTGATTTTGGCTGCTCTCTTGCTGTTCTTCTCTCTTGCGATTCTGTTTGTGTTGTTGCCGTTTTCTGAGAGATTGGTTGAGAAACTCGGATACGAGAGCGAAGGCTCGATCGCAGACCTTGTCGGGATTGTTGAACGGATAAAGAAGCCGCTCCTCATTCAAAGCGACGAAGAAAAGGCCGGCCTCATGTTCTTCCTGTCAAATCTGTTCCGAAGTTCTCAGTTTAGATTGTCGACTATCGGAGTGGCAGGCACTCCGGTGATGGTGGCAGTTTACTGGTCTATGCAAAGACTCCCATTGATGAGTTTCGATCCATTCCGCCACTATTTTGCCCCAAATTATATCGCGCCGGTCGCTTCGCTTGTGGTTTCAGGAATAGTGGTCCAATACTTCCTGTCGCAGAACGTGCTAAGTTCAAGGGATCATGAGGCGGGATGGGTATTCAAGGTTCGGCGAAAGTTCGATTCCGGAAAGTTCGTCCTCGGTGTTCGGAAGGGACTCCTTCTATTTGTTCACGTGCCTGTCACGATACTGGTGTTTGTAGCGTCGCTTTTCACGAACCCGCCTGCAATAGCCTTTGCGGTTGCTGCGACATACTATTTCATGGTACATGTGGCAGCGAGCTGGTTCTCGGTTGCCCAGAGGCGGCTTCCGTTTTCTGTGCCGTTCACTCCGCTCGACGCCCCCGAGATGGTGAATCTGGTCTTCATGTTTGTGTATTCGTTCCTGGTTACCATGGCGCTGATATTCGCTTACGGAAGCACCGGGAAACTTTTGATGGTGAACCTTTTAGCTTTTATCTTAATAGGTGTTCTCGAGTTTTCATCCGTGGCAATAGTGAATAAGAGGGTCAACGCAGGTGTCTGATAAGGTCAAACGGAAAATCATCGTCGGCGTTACCGGCGCGAGCGGAGCTATTTACGCGCTTCACACTATTCGTGCTCTTCTTCAGCATGGGGTCGAGGTTCACCTGATAGTCTCGGACTACGGCGCTTACGTCATGGAAAGCGAGACGGGCTTCAGCCTTAAGGGGACGAGCCTCCTGGACGATTTCGCTGAGAGATTCCCGGGCGCTCCGCTCACCGGTGGAATAGTCAGGTACAGCAATAAGGATCTTGCCGCGTCCGTATCAAGTGGCTCATTTGGAACCGACGGTATGGTCATCGTGCCTTGTTCGATGAAGACACTCGCGGGGATCGCGCAGGGAATTGCGAGCAGTCTGATCGAGCGTTCGGCCGACGTTACACTCAAAGAGGGGAGAAAACTCGTGCTTGTTCCGCGCGAGACACCGCTGAACAAGATACACCTGAAAAATCTTCTTGCCGCGGCGGATGCCGGCGCGCACATAGTTCCCGCTATGCCGGCCTACTACCAGAAACCGCAATCGATACCGGATTTGGCGGACTTCATGGCGGGGAGAATACTGGCGCTCTTCAATATCGACGCAAAATTATTCGAGCCTTGGCAAAAGTAACTAACGCGCTTCTCGTAATTATTGCGCTCTTCATGGCGGGCTGCGCCGGACAGTATCCTCCATCCGGAGGTCCGATAGATACCACGCCCCCAAAAATTACGATGTCGTCCCCCACCGCGAACGAACTCAATTTCTCTTCCAAAGAAATCAAACTGAAGTTCGACAAGTATATGGTTCGCAGGACTGTTGAGAGCTCAATCTTCTTCCCGCCCTACAGCCTGAATGATCTGAAGTTCGACTGGTCCGGCAAGGAACTCTCGATAGAAGTCAATAAGCCGCTCCAGAAAAACCGTACGTATATTCTGACCGTCGGCGCCAGAGCGCAGGACGATCATGGGAATTATCTCGGCAAGGCGGTCAATATTGTTTTCTCGACGGGCGCGCAGATCGACACCGGTATGATTTCTGGGCAGGTGTACGCACCCAAGCCCGAACCGTATACGGTCGCGGCTTATCCCGTCACTCCTGAGATAGACACGCTCCATCCATATCTGACGCTTCCGAGATACATCACTCAATCGGACGACAGCGGCCGGTACGTTTTGCAAGGTCTTGCCGATGGCAACTACCGTTTGATTTGCTTCAATGACCAGATGCGGAATTTTCTGTACGCTCCGCAGATCGATCTCTACTCGTCCGCCACGCGCGATGTGAAGGTGACCAGTAGCGACCAGAAGGTCGGGGGCGTCGATTTCATCGCCGCGACCGAAGATACGGCGCGTCCTCAACTCTATAGCGTCTCCCTGGCAAACGATGGACTCCTTCTCCTGAAATTCAGCGAGCCGCTCGATACCTCATATATTTCTCCATCGTACTTCGTCGTCCGGGACTCGGCGACCGGCGACACCCTGCCAGTGGATTTCGCGGCCCGGCTCGAGTCTAACGAGTACAATGTTGTGCTCCGGACAGCCAAACCTGTCCCGCTTCACCTGAAATATTTCGTCACCGCCACGGACAGCCTTCGGGATATTTATGATAACCTGATGTCGATTGGGAATAGTTCGCAAGTGTTCACCCCCGACAGTGCTTCCGCGAAAGTTGCGCCATACTTTTTCAATTTCGCTGATTCGCTCAAGGGCGTTACTCCCTATGATACCATGTTCTGTCAGTTCGTCATACCTTCGATGAACGGAATCAGAACTGATCCAACAGTCACCCTTCTCGACAGCGTAGGTAATGTCATGCGTGGATTGATAAGGCGCGCTTCCGGAACAGTATTCGCCGTGGATCTTCACCAACTCAAGCCGTCGGAATGGTACTCGTTGAGACTTGAATACAAGACGGACTCGAGTGGCGCTGAAAAGGATTCCATTGTCAAGAGAAGCTTCATGACGGTAGACTCGACACTTCTGGGAGATTTGGAAGGAAATGTAACTCCTGTGATTCAGGGCAAGAGGATTATTGTCGCGGCACGAGACGCTGGGGGAAAGGTCTTCTATGCTTATGCCGATCGCGACGGCGCTTTCAAGATAGATGGCATTCTTGCGGGCGTGTACGACGTTCGGGCGTACGTCCAGCATGGAAAAGGGATGGCGTATTTCAACGGACGAAGCTACCCATACCAGTTCGCCGAACCATTTGGAGTATATCCAAACGATATCAAAATCCGCGCGAGATGGACGACTGATGGGGTCGTCATAACGTTACGCTAGGGCAGCGCCATACTCCGCATCGCCTGAGCCTGATGTGCTCCAAGACACTTAAACTCCGGTTTAGAAATTCTAAAATCCCATAGTTAAGCGGCGAGTCGTCCTGTTCTTGGCGTGGCCGATTCCTGCGCATCAACACTTTTGAAAGGGATTAGATTATGAAGACGTTGCTCTTCCTTGTAGCCTTCCTCCCTATGACGGCATTTGGCCAGGGATTTCTGCCACGATGGGAAATGTCTCTCTTGACCGACGCAAATTCTTTCTCGGATCGAGGTGGTGGGCATAGCCAGATCGGCTTAGCATTTCGGCCCGGACTCTTCGTGATGCCCGGACTTTCTTTGGAACCTGAGATCGCGTGGGCCGCTTTTCGCGGACAGAGCCCGGCGATCAACGCGAGCGGTAATATTTCCTACAGCTACGGGATGGGATACAATACGTTCGTGCCCTTTGTCCTTGCGGGATACGGAGCCGGAAACGGCTTCCCGTTTTACCAACCGATCCAGAAGGATGCCACTTATCTTTCGGCAATTACTTTCTTCAACGCGGGGGGCGGACTGAAGGTGATGGTGATCGGTGGAAGATCGCTAGTAAGGATCGAGTATCGCTATCAGGCTTTCAAGGCCGATATCCATGGTTTCAAAGAGAATGTCTTTGCCAGAAGGATCATGCTGGGATTCTCAATTCTTCTTTGATCGTTCAATGATAATCTGACACTTCTGCGCGGAGTGAAGGTCTGCGGCGCCAGCGCGGTATGAATTGAACCTGTCCTTGGTTTGAACGATTTTCCATAGTCATCATACCATGGAGGATTTTGCTTGGAAGTTGTCGGCGGAACTGCCGGATGGAGTTACGAGGACTGGGTCGGACCGTTTTACCCCGCCGATCCGCCAAAAGGTTTTTCACGCCTCGCCTTCTATTCCGGCTTTTTCGATTGCGTCGAGGTCGACAGCACTTTCTACCGCCATTTTCTGCCCAGCGTCGCGGAGAAGTGGCTGCGGGAGGTCGAATGTAACGACCGCTTTGTCTTCCTTATAAAGCTTCACAAGAGCTTCACTCACGGCAGGCCGGAAGAAGCAAAAGACACGTCGACCGACAAGACCGTGGTGTCGGATTTTCTCGCGCCGTTTGTTGAGGGGAAGAAACTGGGAGGACTCCTCGTTCAATTCTCCGAGTACTTCAAGGATGCTCAGGCGGCGAGGGACAGGATCTCTTCTATCGTAGATGAGTTTGCAGGCATCCCGCTCTTTTTTGAGCTGCGACACGTGTCGTGGTACACCGAGAAGGCTTCAAGGTTTATTGCGGAGAGGCATATTGACGTCATCGCGATAGACCAGCCTGATCTCAAAGGGATGGTGGGACTGAATCCAGGCATCGTCGGCGAGATCGGTTATTTCAGGCTCCACGGGAGGAATAAGGAAAAGTGGGAGCTTGGAAGGAAATCTCTCGCTGAGAAGAAGTCGGCTCCTGTGGTTACAGATGTAAGTGAGCCGGGGAGGAACGCCCGCTACAATTATTTGTACTCCGAGTCTGAGCTCGATGAGATAGAGGTGAAAATCCGGAGCGTCGGCGAGAGGTGCAGGAGGATATACGTTGTGGCTAACAACCACCCCATGGGCAAGGCTGTCGCAAACGCACTTGAGCTCGTCAGGAGACTCAGGAACCAGGAGACGGTAAGGATGCCAGAAACAGTGATAAGGTATTTCCCCGAACTCGAAAAAGTGGCGGAAAGGGTGAACTTGGGGCCTCAGGCATCCCTTTTTTGAGCATCCACTTCCGAATCATAGGCACTGGTTTCTGTCTCACGCGCTTCCTAAATTTTCTTGCCAGGATATCAATCATAAAAAAGATTTGATAAATAACTATGTTTGAGAGCGATTATATACTCAGGATGTTTTCGATGCTCGGTAGGGCGCTCGCAAGGGTAATGTTCTTCAGAGAAACGAAGAATTACGACGCGGCCCTCCTTGAGGTGGATAACACCGGGCTTTCGTTGCTTGGCCTAAACATGGACACGATCGAGCGGCTTCCCGTGGCCGACCTTAAGAACGTGCTCGGCTCCGATCCTTCCCTTGTCCAGTCGAGACTCTACACGGCGGGAGTCCTTCTCAAGCAAAAAGGAGAATTACTCGAGCTCAAGGATGAAGGCGCGGACGGCGCGGGACTCTATCTCAAAGCTCTCAGGCTTATGACAGATGAGGTCAAAGGCCTGGAAGAAATTGACGGGCAAAAAGGCATTGCCAATGTCGACGCCGTGATTGAGAATCTCAAGGATTATGAACTTCCAACGGATGTGAAACTAAGACTCATAGACTATTTCGATTACTCCGGCCGATTCGACAAAGCTGAGGATATTATATTTGAAATGGTCGAGGACTCTCCGTCGTTCGCGGGCGACGGGGTCTCGTATTACGAGAGGCTTTTGAAGAAATCCGACTCCGAGCTTGAGACGGGCCATCTTCCGCGCGCTGAAGTGGAAGAGGCGCTCAGAGAGCTTCAACAAATAAAACAGTGGCAAGATAAAGCGTAGCAAACCAACCGTGGCGGTGTTCCGCCGGAAATACATCTAAGAGAATTCCAGAGGGATTAAGATGTCTGACGATAAGAAGAGAAGGAGTGTCATCAAAACGAAAATGACTCAGCAGGAGGACCTTTCCGGCCTCACGCTGCTGGGGAAGAAGGCGGCGGCTGAGAAGAGACTTGAAACATTCCCGAACCACCATCGCGGAAGAAATTACGTCGTGACGCTCTCGACAGATGAGTTCACTTGCCTTTGCCCGGCGACGGGGCAACCTGATTTCGCGGATCTTACAATTGAATACATACCCGACAGAAAAATCGTGGAGTCCAAATCGTTGAAGCTTTACCTATGGTCTTTCAGGGATCAGGGAGTCTTCAACGAGCATGTCGCTAACGTAATTCTCGACGACCTGGTCGCCGCGCTGTCTCCGAAATGGTGCAAGGTGAGCGCGGACTTTGCCGTCAGGGGTGGTATCGCCATTAGCGTGGAAGCGGAACACGGAAAGAGATGAGCGACACGACTTCCGGGCGGGAGAGATGGCTCCCTGCGATCGCCGCTGTCTTTGTCACTAGCCTGATAATATCAAACATCATTGCCGTCAAGTTGTTCTCGTTCGGCCCTGTTTTCCTTCCCGCCGGAACCATCGTGTTCCCAGTGTCATATATATTTGGCGACGTTCTCACCGAAGTGTATGGGTACGCGCGTGCCCGACAGATAATCTGGATCGGATTTGCCTGCAACCTCTTCGCGGTGTTGGTCATAGTTATCAGTATCCATCTTCCGCCGGCATCTGTTTGGGATACCGCGGGCTCTCCCGTGGAATCACAAAAGGCATACTCTGCGATCTTCAATATGGCTCCGCGCATACTCTCGGCTTCGTTCGTGGCGTATCTCGCGGGCGAGTTCCTTAACTCATTCGTTCTTGCCAAGATGAAGATCGCCACCGCGGGGAAGTATCTTTGGACGAGGACCATCGGCTCGACAATAGTTGGCCAGCTGGCCGATTCTACAATCTTCGTTACGTTAGCCTTCATTGGCCTGATTCCTGGGAATGCGCTTCTGACGCTAATCGTTTCCCAATGGTTAGTGAAGTCGGCTTACGAGACTGTCGCCACTCCTCTGACTTATGCCGCCGTCGGTTACCTGAAGCGGTCGGAAAATGTCGATGTGTTCGATATCTCCACAAATTTCAACCCTTTTGCCTGGAGCAGGGAGAACGCACCTGAGTGAGTGAACCTCGCCGGCGGAAACGATCGGTAGCGGGCCATTTTTAACATTGATGTTGGAAGTGCAATTCATGCGATTCGAAATAGGAATGCGAAATTCGCATGAATCAAGGCGTTTTCGCCTCCCTGGGGCAACGCGACACAGCACAAAACAGCCTCTGGTGATTGCATTTCAGCCCCGAAGGGGCTAAATTTTAGGCAAAACAAAGGTGAAGAGTTGTACGCATTCTTAGTCATACTGGAAATCATCGTAGCCATCCTCCTGATCGTGGTTGTGTTGATGCAATCGAGCAAAGGGGGAGGTTTGGCCGGTTCCTTCGGGGGAGCTAGCGCAGGGTTTGGTAATATGTTTGGAGTGAGAAAGACTGCGGATATTTTGTCGAGGATGACGACAATTCTCGGCACCGTGTTCATTGCGTTGGCATTCCTGATTAACCTGTTCTTCCTGCCTAACAAAGCCTCCAACCAGCAGAAGAGCTTTCTTCAGTCGCAGGGTCAGCGAAGCCTTCCCGCCCAGCAGGTCCCACAGGTTCCGCTTCAGACACCGACGCCTACGCCGCAGAAGTAACCGGGGCCTATCAAAGTGTCCGACCCCGCGCTCATCTTGCTCGTGGACGACGAGCAGGCCAATCTGGAGTTGTTCTCAACCATCCTGGAAGACGAAGGGTATCGCACCCTGAGCGCGAAGGATGCGTCTTTAGCGCTCCAATTCCTTGAGACGGAGAAACCCGATCTTATCATCAGCGATATATATATGCCTGAGATGGGCGGATTCGAATTTTATGAGAAGGTCCAGGGAATTCCGGAACTCCGTTCCGTCCCATTTATATTCCTGAGCGCTCTTTCAGATCGCGCGCACGTGCGCGAGGGGAAGGAGCTTGGTGCGGACGATTATCTCACGAAGCCGATCGATATCGACGAGCTGGTTACGACGGTAAGAGGCAAGTTGAAGCGTGCCGCTTCGATGCGCAGCGCAATGCAAAATGAGTTCAACGCTCTCAAGGAGCAGATACTTTCGACTTTGTCTCACGAACTCAACACGCCTCTTACTTATATCATCGGTTTCTCTGAGATAATCAGCAGCGCGGCAACATCAATAACCACGAACGAGCTAAAAGAATTTGCCGACCTTATTCATCACGGCGGCGGCAGACTGAAGAATCTCGTCGATGATTTCCTTATAACAATACAGATCGATTCCGGCCAAACAGCGAGCTATTATCAGACTGATAAACGGGAATTCGATTTGTCGGAGTCGCTCAAGTCTGTCGTCGATGAGTATACTCCGCTCGCCTCCGACAAAGGGCTGGCTCTCAACGTGAAGATAGAGCCGCATCTGCGCGTCATGGCGTCCGAATCGTTGATGCGTGATGTCGTGGGACGTCTCCTCTCGAATGGAATCAAATTCACCCCGAAAGGATCGGTCACCCTCTCAGCGGCTGCGGACGGAGAACGCGTCAGGCTGGAGGTAGCGGACACCGGCGTGGGAATGCCCGCCCAGGAACTCACCAAGATTTTTGACAAGTTCTACCAGGTCAACAAGGATAAGCAGCAACAGCAGGGAGCCGGGCTCGGACTTTACATTGCCGGCAACATCGCCAAGATCAACAACTGCACGCTCGACATTTCTTCATCTGAAAACGACGGAACAAAAGTAACCCTATCAATCCCCACGCGGTAATGATGTTACGAGGGATCATTGTCCTATCCCTTATACTAGTAACGTTCTCCGGACTTCGGGCCCAGGACTCTACCGGCTCGTACCTCCTCCGCAAAATCATCATCGAGGGAAATAAGATCACCAGGAACTACGTCATACTCCGCGAGCTGCCGTTTGCGGAAGGAGATACAGTTAACCAGAGTGAACTTAAATATGGCCGTGAGAGGCTTTACAGTACAGGCTTGTTTACAAGGGTGTCGTTTCAACCTGAGCCGGTTGGCAAGAGAGACATGGACCTCCTTATATATGTCGAGGAGGCTTGGTACATATGGCCTTATCCGGTGGTCGGCTTCCAGGACAGGGACTGGAGGCACCTCTATTTTGGAGCGGGAATCCAGGACCAGAATTTCCAGGGGCGTGAGGAACGGCTCGCAGGCTCGTTCGCGCTTGGATACGATCCGTTTGCCTCGGTTAGCTTCAGCGACCCCTACTTCGGCCCCGGACGCAACTACACATTTTCAGCAGAGGGAAGTTATTCATACGGTCAGAACTTCGGCGTGCAAACCGGAAGCGCGAGCGGGCAATTCAGAGACAGCTTCGGTAATCTCAAATTGGAAGTCGGGAGAAGATTCGGCTATTATTCCACTCTGACTTTGGGCGCGGCTTTTAATTACGTCGCGAAGGATGCCGACACGACTAACCTTGTACTCTCACCCACCGGCACCGATATGTTCCCTTCGCTGAATGTCTCTTATACGTACGATTCTAGAAATCTAAAAGTCTTTGCCACGCGGGGCGCCTATGTCTATCTCGCACTCGCGAAATATGGAGTTGGCGAAAGCCTGGTTAATTTCGGCAGGCTGTCGCTCGATGCGAGCGGCTTTTTGAGCCCTTCAAGCATGCTGACGATCGCGGCCAGAGTTCACGCGAACCTGTCTGAAGGTCCGCGGATCCCGCCGTACAACCACGTCTTCCTCGGATATAATGAGCGCATTCGGGGAATGTTCAATACGGTGTCCGAAGGTGAAAGCATTGTCGGCGCGAATCTGGAGCTGCGCATCCCGATCATCAAGCAGATGTATTTCGATATCCCAGACGTTCCATTCAGGCAATACTTATCGAACCGCATCGGTTTATATTGGGCTTTCTTCGTGGATGCCGGAGAGACTATGAGCAAGCGGCTCAATTTCAATAACAACGCCGCCCTTTATGGCTACGGCGGCGGCCTTTGCTTTCTCCTCCCGTATGACAGCGTTGTGCAATTTGACTACGCACGCGGGAACGACAGGCTTTGGGAGTTTATTCTTGACTTCGGCGTCACGATATAATGGAACAGTTCATATTCAATAAGGATAACCTCGGGAAGGATACCTCCGGCAATCCGACGCTTTCGATAGACGGCGACGAGAACTTTCATCTCTCGAGAGTCCTAAGAATCAGAACGGGCGAAAAAATACTCGCGACCGACGGTGCGGGAAAAACTCTGCTCTGCGTGGTGAGTTCCATGGGGAAGGATTCTTCCCTTTGCCAGGTGCTTGAAGAGTATGACGACCTGAATTCTCCTCGGCGTGAATTTTGTGTTGCCATGGCTTTGTTGAAACCCATGTCGAAGATCGAGACTGCTCTGGAGAAATGCACGGAACTCGGCACGCGTAAATTTCTGTTATTCTATTCAGAGAGGAGCGAGAAGCTGAGCCCGAGACCTGAACGCTTGCAGGCCATCGTCAAAGCGGCGGTCAAGCAATCTCTCCGCAGCAGGATTCCTGAAGTGGTATTCCTTGAAAATCTGAAAGAGGTCGTTGCAAGGAGTGTGAATTACGGCGCGAAGATCGTCTTCCACGAGAAGGCGGAAGTCACTGCCGCGGACCAATTGGCCGGAACGTCACCCAGCAAATCCATCATCGCTCTTGTAGGCCCTGAAGGCGGATTCTCGGACAACGAGATCGCCTATCTGATTGAAAACGGATACGCAAGTCTCTCGCTTGGCAAGGGCCGACTGAGATCAGAGACGGCCGCGATCTCCGCGGCTACGCTGCTTTCTTCTTTTTAACCGATTCGCGGATATTACTCCGAATCAATTTTAGAATAGTTTCACCCTATCAATTGTGAAAAATGAAACAAGAAATCGAAAAAGACTACGACCAGAATAAAGACGCGCCGCTGCATCGCGACATACGTGAGCTCGGCGCCATCCTCGGAAAAGTGCTCATCGAACAGGAAGGGAAGGAATTCTTCGACCTTGAAGAGCAACTCCGTCTTCTCACCAAATCGCTGCGCTCCAAGTATGCGGAGAAAACCAAATCCGAGATAGATAAACTCATCGACTCACTCGATATCGATAAGGCGAACAAAATTGTCCGGGCATTTTTGTTCTACTTCCTTCTCAGCAACACGGCGGACGAGGTGCACAGGATCCGAAGACAGCGAGCCCACGCGCTTACCGATGCCACGCCACAGAGAGGCTCTATGGAAGAGGCCTTCATCGAGCTGGCTAAAGAGGGACATAACGTCGACTTCGCCAAAGAGATCCTCGCGATGACCACCGTCATCCCGGTTTTCACCGCTCACCCCACCGAGGCGACGAGACAAACGGTGCTCAGGAAGGTGCTCAACATAAGCGAGCTTCTTCTGAAGAGAGAAATATCGACGCTGACTCCCGACGAACTCGCGGACCTTAGACAGCGGCTCCACGCCGAGATCACGCTCCTCTGGCAGACGAACGAAATCCGCATGAACAGGGTGACCGTCTACGATGAGATCAGGCGGGGACTATTTTTCTTCAGCCAGATACTGTACGATACCATTCCGATGTTCTACCAGAGGCTTAACAGGACGCTGCGGGGAGTTTATCAAACGGAGATAACTTCGCCAGTCATCCTAAAATTTGGATCATGGATCGGCGGCGACCGCGACGGTCACCCGTTTGTAACCGCGGGCGTTACACGGGCCGCTATTACGCTTCAGAGGAAGCAGGTGTTGTCCCTTTACCTGAAAGACATGGATATACTCTTCGAAGCCATGAGCAGTTCCACGCGCATTGTCGGCGCCTCCGGTGAGCTGATGCGGTCAGTAGAGAGCGATAAGGAAAACCTGGCCGATCAAATAACGGAAGAAGATTTGAAAGACCAGTCCGAGATATACCGGGTCAAGGTCTTTTTGATGTACAACAAGTTGAAGAACACGCTCAATGAAAGCGGCTACGGCTACCGGTCGGCGTCGGAATTCATAAGAGATCTGGAGCTCGTCTACGACAGCCTGATGCTTAACAAAGGGAATGTGATCGCGGAATCGAGCGTGCTTCCACTCCTTTACAAGGTGAAGACGCTCGGCTTTCATCTCGCGTCGCTGGATATTCGCCAGAATTCTGCCGTGCTCCGCAAGGCGGTCGCAGGTCTCTTCAAGGCCTCAGAAGTTGAAGATCACTTTGAGAAACTCAGCGAGGAGGATATGGCAAAGCTCCTTACGCGTGAGCTCCTTAAGGCAAGACCGCTTGTGAACTCTAACGTCGCTCTCGACTCCGACGCGGCGGAGGTTATATCGGAGTTCCAGGCGATGAGGTTCGGCAAGGAGGCCGCCGGCGAGGAGATGTGCAACGACTACATCATAAGCATGAGTTCCACCGTCAACGACGTCCTGATCCCGCTACTCTTCGCGAAAGAAAGCGGGCTCATCCGGGTGAAGGAAGGAAAAATGCAGGAGTCGCGGCTCGACATCCTCCCGCTATTCGAGACCATTGAAGATCTGAGACATGCGCAAGCCGTCGTCGGAAATCTTTTCAAGAACCAAGCTTACGCCCAGCATCTGAAGCTTCGCGGGATGACGCAGAAGATCATGATAGGATATTCGGATAGCAACAAAGACGGCGGTATTGTCGCGTCCAATTTCGAGCTTATCAAGGCGCAGATAAACCTTAAGAAAGTCTGCGACAAGTACGGCGTCACGCTCGTCCTCTTCCATGGAAGGGGGGGCAGCGTCTCCCGCGGCGGCGGCCCGCTGAATCAGGCGATCCTCGCCCAGCCGATCGGTACGATCGAAGGAAAGATAAAGATTACGGAGCAGGGCGAAATGATTTTCGTGAAATACTCCATGCCCGAGATCGCCCTCCGCAGCGTGGAACTGAACGCCTCGGCCGTTATCCTGTCTACCGCGAAATACAAGTCCGGCCAGAAAAACGTGGCGGGGAGGTATCTCTCGTTATTCGAAGAAATCTCCGACGTCGCGATGAAGCATTACCGCACGCTCGTGACGCACCCAAACTTCGTCGAGTACTTCAGGCAGGTGAGTCCTATAGATGTGATAGAAAGAATTGAGATCGGCTCGCGTCCTCCGTCGCGCAACAACGGTGCGGACCTCAAAAGTCTCCGCGCAATCCCGTGGGTATTTTCCTGGACGCAGAACAGGCAACTGATCTCCGGATGGTTCGGCTTCGGATACGCGCTGGAGCGCGCGGTCGAAAAGGGCACCGTCACTTGGGAAGACCTGAGAGACATTTATAAGAAGTGGGAGTTCTTCAAGGCCCTAACCGACAATGTCGAAATGGTGCTCTCTAAGTCCGACATGATTATAGGCGGCGAGTACGTTCGATTGTCGACGAACCCGCGCGTCGCCGCCAAGCTGTTCGGAATGATCAAGGAAGAGTACGAGAGGTCGTGCCGGGCGGTCCTGAACATTACCGGCGAGGAAACCCTTCTCGACTTCAACCCATCTTTACAGAGATCGCTTCAATTGAGAAATCCATACATCGATCCGATAAGCCTCGTCCAAATTAGATTTCTCCAGATATACCGCGACGAGAAATCTGATAACGGCACGAAACAGGAAATCCTCGACCTCCTGAGATCCACCGTAAACGGCATCGCAGCTGGGATGAGAAATACCGGCTGATCGAAAGCAGCGCTCGGCAAAGAGCCGAGTAAGGCAAACCGGAGTTTCATTGGGTCCCCGGCTCGCTTGTCAGGAGCAACACTAAAGTGGGATTGTCAGCGGCTCTTGCCGCTCAACCAGGGATGGGTGATGCGCTTTCCCGATTTCGAAAAAGCTCCCGTAGTAGGAGCAGAAGCACCGGCCCATATTCGAAAATGAGCACCAGGTTGTAGTCATGCCAAACGCCGGTCAGCTGGTAATTCAGTATCGTAAAGGCGGTAAGGCTTGAAAGTCCGGCGTAAGCTATTCCGCTCCAACGCGGATTGAGGGGAAGCAGCGCGACAAGCCATCCGATATACCAAGGATGGACGATCGGCGAAAAAATGAAGAGTATGAAAACGGAAAGATAGATCTTGGTCATGAGATTTTTCTTGCTCAATACCATGGGCGCGTAGGCTATTACCAGAAGTACCGCGCAGACGGCCCGTGTCCGCTGATTGTCTTTTATGAAGGCGTCCAGGAAATGGAAGACCACCCCATTGAACGTCCAGTTCTCCGTGAACTTGATCAGCGCGGAGAACGGACTTCCCGTGAAAATGTAAGGGACGTAAGCCAGTCCGAAGAGGAGTACCGGTATGGCTGCCGCCTTTATCCTGTTTAATATCCCTTTCTCCGAAAAGAAGAACACCGGTACCATGATCAGCGCCAGAGGCTTTATCAGCATCGACAGGCCGATGAAGATGTAGCCAAGACTTTTCTTGTCCGTCAGATAGAAATATATCGCGAATATCACGAAGGTAAATCCGAAGGCGTCGACATGGCCGTCGAGGAAGAACTGAATGAATGGGAGCGGACAGAGGGCATAGATGAGGAGATATTTTCTGTCCAATTTCAGCCGCCCCATCGTGAGATAGAGGCCAACCATGGTGAGGATGTCGAAGACGAGGAGCAGTAGCTTGATGCCGAGATAACTCTCCCCGCCGATGAGGTACGCGATGTAAAAGAGAATCTCAGCCAGCGGCGGGTAGATCGTCTTCATGCTGGGATAAGTGACGAGACGCGGCACTAGATCGGAGTGGAGGCTCGTGAGCGAAGGGGCGTCGGGAGCGTACCTGTAAGGATTGATGCCGGCGGCCTCGACTTTTCCGTCCCAAACATATCTGTAGTAATCCGGCGAGCCGACCGGATGAACGGTGAGGAACGCGATCCTAAGAAGTATCCCGATGCTAATAAGAGCGAAGAAATATCTCGACGAGACTTCCTCCTTCATAAGCATTACGCAGACGGCGATGAAGATCAGAGACGAAGAAATCGTCGTGACGGTGTACGCGATTATCGGTTTCACATTGAACGCGGTCAGGAGGAAGAACGCTAGGAGAGAGCCAATCAATACCGCGAATGCCAGTTTCAGTGTGTTCTTCATATTTCAGTGTAACCCGGGTCCCGTCTTCTTAAATCAATTGGTTCGTTCTCTTTGCGCGCATAAATTCCGTATAAAATAGATAAAGGGCCAAACATATTACAGTGACTTTATGCTTGTAGCTTTACAACGGAGGCAGGAAATCCGCGTGGGGCAAACCGGCGTTTGAGAGGTAGGAGCGGACCCGCGCTTACTGATCTGTCATGGTCCGAGCCAAGGAATTATTTCATTTCAATTCCTTTATTCTTAGATTGGCTGACGAAAAAGCGGTGTTGTCCGAATAAGCCGGTCCAAGGCGGCGATAACCCACGAAGGTGCCGCTTTTGCAGGTACTTGAAGGATGACCGAGGCCGCTTTCCAATTTCGCCGACTCATGTCGATCAAAGCTCACAGTTGGTCTGACTGACGGCGCTCAATCACGCAAATAGGGAGAAGCAAGCAGATGCATCTTGGCGTTGTTGATATAAGTATCATCGTGGTGTATTTCGTGGGGGTTGTTCTTCTGGGTATGCTTGTCACAAAGAGGGCTTCAAAAAACATCCAGCAATACTTCCTCGGCGGGAACCAGCTCCCGTGGTGGGCGCTTGGCGTTTCGAATGCCTCCGGAATGTTCGATGTGGCGGGCACAATGCTACTGGTATACTGGCTGACGGTGTACGGAATGAAGAGTATGTGGCTTCCATGGTTGTGGCCGGTGTTCAATCAGATTTTCCTCATGGTGTACATGTCGGCGTGGCTGAGGCGGTCCAATGTCATGACGGGCGCCGAATGGATAAAGACACGTTTCGGGACAGAGAAGGGGGGAAATCTCTCGCATATCATCGTGGTCGTGTTCGCGCTGATAGGAGTCATCGGATTTCTATCTTACGGATTCAAAGGCATAGGCGAATTCGCGGTCGCCTTCTTCCCCCCGCTCGTGAGTAATCCGGCGACTCTCGCGAAATATCCCGACATCAACGCCAACCTCTACGGCCTGATAATCATGGCGATAACCACGATCTACGTTGTAAAGGGAGGCATGTTCAGTGTCGTGATAACTGAAGTGCTCCAGTACCTTATACTGACGATCTCGTCGATAGCGATTGGGATAATCGCGATGGCATATGTCTCTCCGTCGATGATCCACGCGGTCCTGCCTCACGGCTGGGCCAACATGTTCTTCGGATGGCATCTGCACATGGACTGGACGTCGATCACTTCGGCGGCCTCGTCCAAAGTGACCGAGTTCAGCAAATGGATCTCGACCGACGGCTATTCAATGTTCGGACTGTTCTTTATAATGATGCTCTTCAAAGGAATATTCATTTCGGCGGCGGGTCCAGCGCCGAACTACGACATGCAGCGTGTCCTTTCGACGAAGAACCCCGTCGAGGCGGCAAAGATGAGCTCGCTGGTAAACGTCGTCCTCAACCCCGCGCGTTATCTCATGGTGGCAGGCCTGACGGTGCTGGCGCTGACGAACTTCAACGCGCTGTACAGCGGTTCGATCGCCACGCCGAACTTCGAGACAATACTCCCCGAGGTCCTCGCGCATTACATTCCCGTAGGACTTCTCGGCTTCCTGATGGCTGGCCTGATCGCGGCGTTCATGAGCAACTTCGCCGCGACTGTGAACGCTGCGCCCGCTTATATCGTGAACGATATTTATAAGAGATACATCAATCCGAACGCGGATCCGAAAGTCTACGTTAACTGGAGTTACGTGACGACTGTCATCGTCATCGTGGTCGGGGTCGGAATCGGATTCATGGTGACCTCGATCAACCAGGTCGTGCTCTGGATCGTCTCAGCGCTTTGGGGAGGCTACACGGCGGCGAACGTGCTGAAGTGGTACTGGTGGAGATTCAACGGTTACGGCTATTTCTGGGGAATGCTCACGGGAATCGGAACCATGCTTCTGTTACTGGTCCTCGACAACTTCAACCTAATCCCGTTTCTCCGCAATTGGCCGATTTCGAACAACGCGAGCATGAATTCCTTCCCGATAATCTTTATAGTTTCAATCATAGGTTGCTACGTTGCGACTTACATGACTCCGCCCGAAAGCGACGAGACTCTCATGGGATTCTATAAGAACGTCCGTCCGTGGGGTTTCTGGCAACCTATAAAGGAAAAAGTCATGAAGTCGGATCCGTCGTTCCAGCCGAACAAGGATTTCAAGCGCGACATGTTCAACATCGTGGTCGGAATGGTCTGGCAGATAACGTTGATGGCCGCCCCAGTTTATTTGGTGATCCGCGACTGGTCCGGACTTATTATCTCCATGGTAATCATGGTAGTGACATCGATAATTCTCAAGGTCAACTGGTGGGACAAGCTCGAGGAGACCTTCGGTGAAAAAGTCGCGACGGAGAAGAGCATTGGTAGTTCAAGTGTAGAATTAGCGGGAGAAACAAAGTGAACAAAGCACGATTCAATCAAAAGGTTAGAGAGATGCTCTCCGCGCAGGAGAGACTGATAAAGCGCAAGAACGAGCCGGTAAAGGAAGGGAACGGGATATTCATCCGATACAAATACCCGGCGGTCACGGCGGCTCACGCGCCGATACACTGGCGATACGATCTGGATTTCGGGACGAACCCGAATCTTCTCGAGAGGATCGGCGTCAACGCGGCATTCAACGTCGGAGCAGTAGAGCATCAGGGAAGCGTCCTCCTTTTCGTGAGAGTGGAAGGGGCGGACAGGAAATCGTTCTTCGTGGTCGCGGAGTCGAAGAACGGGGTCGACAATTTCAGGTTCTGGGATTATCCTATCACGATCCCCGAGCTGCCGGGCAACCCTGACACTAACGTGTATGACATGCGCGTGACGAAGCACGAGGACGGCTGGTTCTATGGCATCTTCTGCACGGAGCGCAAAGACCCGGAGGCGCCCAAAGGGGATTTGTCATCGGCCGTCGCCCAGGCAGGCATCGTCCGCACGAAGAACTTCATCAACTGGGAACGTCTCCCTGATTTGAAAACGAAGTCCCCGCAGCAGCGGAACGTCGTGCTCCATCCTGAGTTTGTGAATGGCAAATACGCCTTTTACACGAGGCCGCAGGACGGCTTCATAAGCGCCGGCTCCGGCGGCGGCATCGGCTGGGGACTTTCCGAGTCGATGCTCGGCGCCACGATCGACGAGGAGACCATCGTCGACGACCGTCAGTATCACACTATAAAGGAAGTGAAGAACGGGCTCGGCCCGGCGCCCATAAAGACCGAGAAGGGTTGGCTCCAGCTGGCCCACGGAGTCAGGAATACCGCCGCGGGTTTGCGATACGTGCTCTATATGTTCCTCACCGATCTCGAACATCCCGACATGAAGATCGCCTCTCCCGCCGGCTACTTTCTCGCGCCGGAAGGCGAAGAGCGCCTCGGGGACGTTTCGAACGTCGTGTTCAGCAACGGTTGGGTGAAAAGAAAGAACGGAGATGTGCTGATATATTACGGCTCGTCAGACACGAGGACTCATGTCGCGAGGACTACTGTCGATAAGCTTCTGGATTACGTCGTGAACACTCCGCCCGACGGGCTGAGGAGCGCCGAGAGCGTGAAGACGCGGAACGAGCTGATCGAGAGGAACCTTAAGATCATAAAGAAGTTGAAGAAGAAGTAGCAAGCCATGTCAGGCCGTTTAAGGCTTGACACGGTAGGCGTAAACCAAACCTCACCGCTTGCAGTGAGATGCCGCACGGGAAACACCGTGCGGCTTTTTTTTTATGACGCCTTAGATTCAGCTCGCCGGATTTGAAGGAGGAGAAATTATCTCCTGGTCGGAAAGGAAAGGCGCAGCTGTCCGGAGAAGCTTGCGGGTCGCACAATTTGCTCGAGAAGTGCATCGGTATTAACTTCGTCCAAGAATCAAAGGGCTAAAGCGTGAGTCAGGTGGAGATGACAATGCACATCAGGGAGAGGGCGATCTGTCAGGTAGGGATCCCGGTAGAATGAGTAATACACACGAATCGTACAAATACGAAATAGATGTTCGCCTGTTATACCATATGCCGCGTATAAAGGTAGTGTGGTTTAGAAGAAGTTAGGCGAAATGGCGGCACGGGCGAATGGAATCTCCGCTCGCTATTCTTTATTTTGTGTTAAAACTGGACTACTATGAAGAGGCTTGACAACATTTCCAAATATCTTTCGCAAGCGATCGCCCACTACTGGCTCACTCGGCAAAAACAGTCTGAAAAGCAATCGAACTCGGGCAGAGCGGATCAGGGTGCTCGAAGCGCTGTGACAGGCGGTGCTCAGATGGATGGCTTCATAGACCTTATTAGCGATCTAATACTCGAAGTTGGCGCGGATAGATCGAATGTTTTTCGCAACAAGCACCTTGAGTTGCCCGGCTTCTTCCGACCCACGAAAGAATGGGACCTTTTGCTTGTGAAGGACAGCCAGCTTGTCGTTGGTCTCGAAGCGAAGTCCCAAGTTGGTCCATCCTTCGGAAACAATTTCAACAATCGTACTGAGGAAGCAATGGGGAGTGCTCTCGACCTGTGGACAGCGTACAGAGAGGGGGCTTACAACAGGACCATAAAACCATGGCTGGGGTATCTGTTCCTCCTTGAAGATTGCCCTGAATCTAAAAAACCCGTCCGGGTACAAGAACCACACTTCAAAGTCTTTCCAGAGTTTGTCGATGCATCTTACGCGAAACGCTATGAACTCTTTTGTCGCAAGCTTGTGCGCGAGCGGCATTATAGCGTTGCTGCCTTTCTCACGTCTGACCGCAAACGTGGGCTAAAAGGCCATTATTCGGAACCTGCGGACGATCTAACGTTCGATATATTTGCCAGATCGCTTGTCGCTCAAGTTGCAGCCTTCGGAGTATCGAAAGCCATATGACATCAAAAGAAACCGCTCAGCAGGAAGTCACGACACACCGTTTGATCCAAGGCGACGCCAGAAATGTCTCGTTCATCAAAAATGAGTCTGTTCATCTCATTGTTACCTCGCCTCCGTATTGGACGCTGAAGCGTTACAACGAGAGCCCAAACCAGCTTGGGCACGTGGCGGACTACGAACAGTTCGTTAGTGAACTCGGAACAGTATGGAAGGAGATGCACCGCATATTGGTACCTGGGGGCCGGTTGGTCTGCGTAGTCGGAGATGTTTGTCTGTCACGGAGGAACTTTGGCCGTCACGTCGTATTCCCACTGCACTCGGACATCGCGGTCACTTGTCGCAAAGCTGGATTCGATAACCTGAACCCCATAATCTGGCACAAGATTGCCAACGCAAATTATGAGGTAAATAACGGATCAAAGTTCCTGGGGAAGCCTTACGAGCCAAACGCCATCATAAAGAACGACATAGAATTCATCCTCATGCAAAGAAAGCCTGGAGGGTATCGTCAGCCAACCGAACGCCAACGCAAACTTAGCATGATCTCTAAGGAGGAGTACAATAAGTGGTTCCAGCAGTTTTGGAACATCACTGGCGCATCCACCCGTGAGCACCCTGCTCCTTTTCCGCTGGAACTAGCTTACAGGCTTGTCAGGATGTTTTCTTTTGTTGGCGATACAGTTGTCGACCCCTTCTGCGGTACTGGCACAACGATGGTCGCTGCTCTTAAAACTGGCAGGAACAGCGTTGGAATCGAAATAGACCCTGAATATTGCAAGATGGCCGAGGAGCGCTTGCGAAGGGAGAACGACGACATGTTCTCGTCAGCTAACCTGGAGTTTATCTATCCCGCAAGAGAGGGTGAGCACAAGGCGGTCGTGGGCGAAAAACGAGAGAAATATAAATCCAAGGTGAAGCGGTCTCTGAAGTAAACAGGTGCCGCCGCTTCGCCTAACAAGCGGCAAAAAGACCCTCCGCATTTATATATGTCGTGGTCGCTTCATCCCGATTCGGCACCATGGTCGGAGCTTCGCGCATTTATAGTGCCGAATCGGGACGACTTTTGCCGCACTCGTTAAACGCCATTGAGCCCACTCTGTGAAAATAGACCCGTAGCCCTATGGAGGAAAATTGAAATCTTCGCTTGAACTGTCCTTTGAGCTTTCCGATCAAATACTTGTATTTCCTCTTGGCAAGTGTGGCCCTAGCGATGATCCGGATATGCAATATGCTTATACATCATCATTCCGGGATATGGCTAAGAGATTCGTAGCGGCGATCAAACGCATCGGGGATCCCGACCTTTCATCCATGGTTGCGGACTTGGATACCTCACCAGAGTATATTGCACAGGCCCACGAATTGCGTGCGGAACTTCTACCCGTTATTGATGCGTTCAAAGAAGCTTCCCTTGACCCTAACTACCCAACCAATGTGAAGAGCAACTCTGGCTTCTTGAATGCGGAGGTCCTCGCTAGCCTGAGAAACCTCGAAATCAAAGAGTTGGATACAAGGAAGCTCACCAAGATGTGCGAGGAATTGAATGACAATTTCTCGAGGGGGAATTACATTTCATCTGCTTTGATCCTCCGTGCAATAATCAACCACGTGCCCCCAATATTCGGCTTGGACAGGTTCTCTCAAGTTGTTGCCAATTCAGGAAAAAGTATCGGGCGAGTATTGGCTCGCTTGAATGATGATGCGCGCCCTATATCAGACTTACACACTCACCTTCTAATGCGGCGCAATGAGAGTCTTCCAACGAAGAATCAATTGTAACTATACAAACCCGCATTGGAAGTTCTGATTCAAGAAGTAATTATCAGAATGAAAGGATGATCAAGTTGTCGCGTGGTCGAGGCAGCGAGTGTGTTGTTTACAAGCTGACGCAACGGCGTATAGCACGCAGTAAAAAGATGCTCCGCATTTATGTATATCGCGGTCGCTATCCGACACATGAGGTGCGGAAAGCTGATTATCACATGAAGTTATCGTGGATCGGGTCACCCAGATTGCCGCGCGCCATGGATGCTGCCCAAGCGGGCATCAGTTGGTAGTTCGTTTTGTGGCACACTTTGCAACCCCGGGAGGCGGTGTTATCCGGAAACCGTGTAGTCGATAGTTAGGCCTTAATCGAATCTACTAACAGCCGTAAGGAGATTTTCTGCGATGGACATCCCACGAATATTCAACGTCACTGAAAGTGCCCACCGGATCCACAACCCGATCACAGCCGAAAAGCTCGCCACTCTCGGCGCGGCGCTGCGACTGGAGCCGGGGGCCCGGGTCCTTGACCTCGGCAGCGGTTCGGGAGAGATGCTGTGTACCTGGGCATGCGATCACGGCGTCATCGGCACCGGCATCGACATGAGCCAGTTGTTCACAGAGCAAGCGAAACTCCGCGCTGAAGAACTTGGCGTCGCCGATCGGGTGAAGTTCATCCATGGCGATGCTGCCGGCTACGTCTCCGGCGAGAAGGTCAGCGTGGCAGCCTGTCTCGGCGCCACATGGATCGGCGGGGGAGTCGCCGGCACTATCGAGCTTCTGGCGCGGAGCTTACAGGCCGGAGGGATCATCCTCATCGGTGAGCCCTACTGGCGGAAGTTGCCGCCGACGGATGATGTTGCCAAGGGGTGCCTTGCCGATTCAATCTCCGAGTTTGTCACGCTTGCAGAACTTCTTGCGCGTTTCGGTCAACTCGGCTACGACGTCGTTGAAATGGTTCTGGCTGACGAAGACGGCTGGGATAGATACGAGGCGGCCAAATGGCTCACCATGCGCCGATGGCTTGAGGCCAATCCCGACGACGACTTCGCCAAAGATATTCGAGCCAAGCTGACCTCCGAACCCGAGCGCTACGCCACCTACACGCGTGAATACCTTGGATGGGGTGTGTTCGCGCTGATGCCGCGGTGATGCGCCGTTCTTGTGTTGCAAAACGCGATATACAGTATTTTTCCAGCGCCTTAGAGACCACCTCACGAAGCCTTCCTGCGCGAGTCAGGCCCGACATTCTTATATATCGTTCTTGCCCTATGCCGCTATTATTATTGATAGAACTGAAGCACGGTGGGACGGGGGGACGGTAGTGGCAACCGACTTTGGCATTCTGTCCAAAAAGGAGGCACTTGATGAAAAATGTTCGATTACTTTTGATTGTACTCTTTGTTTCTACTTGGGCATCCAAATCATACGGTCAATGGGCTCCGAGCAACGGACCTTTCGGCGGGAGCGTTATGTGCCTTGCCACTTCAGGTGCAAACATTTTTGCCGGTGGCGGTTTTGGTGTTTACTTGTCCACCAATGATGGTGCAACCTGGTCAAATGTGAGCTCCGGCCTGGCAAACTACTCCGTCACAGCCCTCGCTGCTGTCCCAAACGGCAAGGGGGGCGTGAATATCTTTGCGGGAACCTATGGCGGTGGAATTTTTTCTTCTGCCAACAATGGCGCAAGCTGGAAGCAAATCAATAGCGGGTTAACGAGTTCTAAGGTGTCGTCTATCGCGGTCATGGGCGTCAATATTTTCGCGGGAACCCTCGATGGAATTTTTCTGTCAACCATCTACGGCCAGTCTTGGAGTCCAGTCGATTCAGGGATAGGTGACGCCGACGTCTTGTCTCTTGCAGTTTCAGGATCAAGCGTTTTTGCCGGAACAGGTTATGGATATGCCGTCTACTGCTCGAACGACACCGGGAAATCCTGGGCTCCAATTGATTCTGAACTGGCTTCCGCCGTATACTCCTCGGGACTGGCTGCCTACTCCAGCGGGACCAACAATACAGAGGTTATTGTGGGCGATGGTGCAAGCGGATTAGGTATTTTCCATTATACCAACAATGGCCAAGGGTGGATTCGAATGGGTACAACATTGAAAGGGACTTGGATCCACAGCCTTACCGCAATTCCCAACAAGTTCGGCGGTGTTGAGCTATTTGCGGGCACCGGCGGGGACGGAGTCTTCCGATCCACAGATGATGGAGTCAGCTGGGTGAAAGTAGGTGTCGGGCTCACAGAAACCACAGTCCTGGCCCTTGCTTTCTATACCGACCTGACCGGCAGCCTTAATCTGTTTGCAGGAACTCACGCGAGTGGAGTCTATATTTCCACCGATGAAGGTACAAAATGGACCCAGACGAACGAAGGTTTCCATAGTCCAGACGTCAACACCATTGCTCTTTCAGGAGCAAGTCTGTATGCTGGAACAAACACGGGTGTGTTTCTCTCAGCAGATAATGGAAACTTGTGGACTCAGATCTATACCGGGGGGGTGCATTCGCTAACGGCGTCACCGAACGGATCGGGAGGGACGAATCTTTTTGTGGCCACTGATCTTGGTCTCTTTCGTTCAACAGATGACGGAGCAAGCTGGAAAGGGGCAATTACCCTGACAGGCTTTCCCTTCCTTTCCTTGTGTACATATCTTGATCAGAGTGGAGATACCGCGATTTTTGTCGGATGTGACGGAGGAGGCGTCTACCGTTCAACCGACCAGGGCGCGACTTGGGCTAAAGTCAACACAGGCCTGACCGACGGGCATATATATGTTCTTGGGCAATCGGGAACCAATCTCTACGCAGGCACATTTTTTGGCCCTTTCGTCTCGACCGATATGGGAGACAACTGGACTGCGATCAACACGGGGCTGCCGGGTGTTGGCATATACTCCTTTGCAGCCGAAGGCACACATCTCTTTTTGGGTACTCTGCAAGGTGTGTTTGTTTCTGCGAACAACGGCTCAAGTTGGTCCCATGCTGACACAGGTCTGTCGGACCCTCGCGTTTACGCGCTTGCTGCCTTTGGAACAGACCTTTTTGCTGGTACAGCTGCCGGTGTTTTTGTCTCAACAGACAACGGAGCATACTGGACATCGACGAATTCGGGCTCGATGGGCGCCTACGCGGTCCATGCCCTCGCAATATCCGATAAGAATCTTTTCGCCGGGACTTACTACGGTGTTGGCATTTGGAAACGACCACTGTCCGAGATGGTAACTTTCGTGGGAAATGCTGGGACTCATGGGCCCGTGACGTTCTCGCTCGGTCAGAACTTTCCTAATCCCTTCAACCCCAGTACGATTATTACCTACCAATTGGCAAAGAACGAATATGTAGTATTGAGAGTGTTTGATATGCTCGGGAGAAAAGTGGCAACATTGGTAGATGGACGCCAGGCTGCGGGCGACCATTCGGTAACTTTCAATGCTGGGAATCTGCCGAGTGGTGTTTATCTGTACAGATTAGTAGCTGGAGCGTTCCATGCCACAGGGAAACTTTTATTGCTTAGATGACGCAAACGGTAGCTGTACCTGGCAAGTAGGAAGAACACGCTTGCCAGAAGCGAGACAATTACACGGAGATACGCTGCGGAAGAAACGAAAGAGGCAGGGAGAGGAGAATATACTCTCTGTGGAACTCTGTGCTTCTCCGCGGGGCTCCGTGAAATATTCAAAGCCGAGGCAGCTCCCTGCAGGCAGGCTCCCTACTTGCATATGTTCAGCTTACATGTCTCCAACGAGCCGCAACTTCGGCGAAATGCCCAAAGCCACAGGTACTGTGGCGCATGATTGAAATGATTTAATCGGTATCGGATCCTAAAGGAGACTAACATGAGAACCTCTCTGAAAAAGTCACCCGCAACGACAAGAGGTGTTACGGAGAAAGTACTCACCGAGGTTGATCTTGGCCCTGAGGTTAAGGGCATGGCAGGGCGCAAGCTTCGGATGCGCCTGATTACCATCGCACCTGGAGGCGCCACGGCGATTCACAATCACGAAGACAGGCCCGGCACGGTCTACGTTCTGCGAGGAAGGATCATGGACCATCGTGGCGGTGTGGCGAAGGAGTATGGACCAGGCCTGGGTTGGCCGGAGGACAGAGCTACAGAACACTGGATCGAGAATAGAGGAAAGACTCCTGCGGTCGAGATCTCTGTAGATATCATCAAGCAGCGTTAGGCTAAAGCCAGGCTCGTCATATCCATGTGTAGTGTTCGCCCGTCTCCGACGAGGGGGCAAAGTTCCGTCACTTTGGGGATGGAGCAGAAGGAAATCAAACTGCGGACTCTGAAATCTGTTTGATTACAGGCATCTTATGCTCCTCATTTACGATAGTAATATCATATCGCTTTATTTAGAGAGTCGACCTTGCTGCAATCATCGTATGACATCCTAAACCACGACGCGCAAGGTAAACTTCTACAAGCTCAGCATGTTCGGCTTAAGAGGCGAACGCACTTAGATGCGGATGGATCGCGCTGTTTTGCGTCATGTCCGACCAGGCGGACATGACGCCCAGCCTTCTATGAGAGATTCTGCGTGGTCCGAGATGACTGATTACTATTCAGGTAAGAAGTGAAGTGAAAGGGGCTATTAGCCGTCCGCTGCCAACCTCATTTCAGAAACGGGAGTATCCCATCTTTCTGAATTCTAGCGTCTTTTTCTTTGACGGACTTGGCCAACCCATCTCTGTATGCTTTGACTCTATCCTGGATTGCCCTATCGAACAAGCCGGCAATCTGAGCCGCGAACAAGCCGGCGTTCATGTAGCGGTTTATTCCCATGCCTGCTATCGGATGGCCTTTCAACTTTCCCGTGGGAGCGGTCGAACAGAGCATGTTATAGAATATGTCGCCTTCAACCCTCGGATCGTTCCCGGCGAAACCTTTTGCCAGAGGGAGACCTATCGATGGGATGTCGGTCATCTCCGACACTTTCGCTGGGAAATCGTTTGTTGGCTTCTCTCGGCCCAGCCCGCCGATGACTATAACTGCCACGGCTCCTTCATTCTCCAATTCTCTAACAAATGATTTAACTCTCACCACATCCTCGGCCGACACTTCGGAAACTTGTGTCGTGAGTCCGAATTTTTCCATCGACGAAGTCATCTCAGAGTATTTGCGTTCATCGATTTCTGTTCCAGCCGCCTTAATGATTCCAACTTTCGATGCCGTCTTAGCGAGAACGGTCCCTTCAATTCCCCTGTACGCCCTTATCCTGTTGCGCATTTCCGAATCGTTATTGTACGCGATTTCCGAAGCAAGGATGGCCGCGCTTTCCGATTCACCGATGCCGACACAGCCGACCGGGATTCCGTCCGGCATTTGGATTATGGAGTAAAGAGAATCCTGGCCGCTGAGGTTCGAAGTAGTAACGGGCAACCCGATTACCGGAAGGACGGTCTCGGACGCGGTCATGCCGGGGAGATGAGCCGAACCTCCGGCGGCGGCTATGCTTACGAAGAAGCCGTTGTCCGAAAGCCTGCGAGCTTCCGCGGCCATCGCCTGCGGCGTCCGGTGAGCGGACAAAATCCTCGGCGAGTAAGGAATTCCCAACGATTCAAAGAACTCATAGGCTTTCCTGATCTTAGGTATATCGGAATCGCTTCCCGTCCTGACTTCAATCAAACCCCTCTGGCTCTTCACGCTATTTGTTCCCTCCGACTATTTCGACTTTATCCCTTATCTTTTCGGCGCGGCGGATCAACTGATCCTGCGTCTCGCCTTTCAACGACAAGACGGTGAAATGTCCCATTTTCCTGTAAGGCTTCACTTCATGCTTCCCATAATTGTGGACGTAAATGCCCTCTTCAACACGCGCCGTTCCAATTACAGGTTTCCCGTCGTAAGTTATACGGTATTTTCCCGACTGTCCTTCAAGGCCGATTATGTTGTACATGACTGTCGGCCCGGATACCAATCCGGTATCGCCCAACTTGTCTCCCGCGATGGCCCTTAGGTGCTGTTCGAACTGAGATGTGTGACACGCTTCAATCGTGAAGTGGCCGGAGTTATGAACACGGGGTGCAATCTCGTTTATCATGACTTCACCATTCACAACGAACATCTCAATCCCATAGACTCCGGCTCCCTTCAATGCCTCCATCGCGTCACGGGCCACCTTCTCGGCTTTTTCAATCACGCTTTCACTCGCCCTGGCTGGGACGATCGTCGTCTTAAGAATGTTGTAATCCGCGCCATGAATGTTCTCGCCGACGGGGAAGTTCGCGATCTCACCATCGAGTCCGCGCGCGGAAATGACCGAGACCTCGAGATCGAATGGTATGAACCTCTGGACCATCACCTCTGTGCCGTTGAAGTAAGTGAAGACCTCTGCTATCTCGTCCTCTTTCCTCACGACGAAGTTTCCTCTCCCGTCATAAGAGTCTTTTCTCGCCTTAACCATGAGCGGCAAGCCGTATTCCTTCACGGCTTTTTCTAGATCGGGCTTCCCATCTATTTTTCTAAAGTCCGGGACAGGAATATCATGGGCGCGGAGGAAATCGGCCTGGGTGAATTTATCCTGGATGATCCGCAAAGTCTCGGGAGAAGGGTGTACCGGCTTCCCCTTCCTGCTCAGCTCGCTCAGCACTTTGCTGTTCGCCAGCTCGATCTCGAACGTTAGTATGTCCGCGCTCTCTCCGAGCCGTTTGATCTGATCTTCATCCTTGTAATCTCCGACGATTTGTTCTTCGAGGAACGGACGCGCGGGACAATCTGGGGTCGGATCGACTGCGATCAACCTGTAAGGTAGATTCTTGCTCCTTATCGCCTCTCCCATCATTAGGCACAGTTGGCCACCGCCGACAACACCTATTGTTCTTTTATTCATTAGAAATCTTCAATCGATTGTTAGTTAATCCTGTGCGAGATTTGTCTCCAGGCGAAAGTGCCAATGAACGGAACGCGCGCTCTTCCCGGAAACAATTACTCTCCCTCTATTCAATTAAATATAAGAGAAAATTGTGAAACAGGATGGGGGAAGGGGATCATTCGTAGTGACTCGTCGCCATTAATTGATGCGGCCTCATCGGCGTCAGCGGACTGCGTCCAATGCCGGGTCCATCTACTCTTGAAGACATTTACATGCTGTTATATATTCGATGAGTGAGAGCAATCCTTCGTGGTAGATTTGTGGTCGACAGCATACGCGGCATGCATAGCGACATCGGTATCGTCGTTGACGACGGGATTATCATCGAGGTCGGGAAGTTCAGCGACGTGGCGAAGATTGCGGGGAAGGGAGAAGTTCGTGAGTTCGACGGTATAATTTCGCCGGCACTCATTAACGCTCATACTCATCTCGAACTTTCCTCGTTCAGAAAGGACCAGTTCCATCATGCCGACTTTGTCGACTGGGTGATCAAACTTGTCAATGCCAGACTCTCGATGATGTCGGTGGATGCCGGCCCGGATTGCCGCAGAGCCAAGAGGGAGGCGGAAGAACGCGGGACAGGTTATTTTGTTAATGTCGGAAATGATTTTGAGCTTAACCGCTCGCTCGGCGACAACCAGTTGTTCGCGTTCGAACAAATCGGAATAAACGAGTCCTCGTCGGAGAAGATCTTCACGCGGTCGAGTGAAATTGTAGAAGCAACGAACCCTGCGCTGACAGCCCTCGCAGTGCACGCGCCCTACTCCGTCTCCCCGTCACTGATGAAAAGCATCAAGTCTTTTAACGACCGCCGGGGAAGCGTGACTTCAATCCATCTTTCGGAAACAGAGGATGAACTCGAATTCGTCATGTCGGGTAAGGGGAGGATGACTGATCTCCTCAATCAGAGGGTCGGCAAGTGGCGATTTAACCCGGCGGGGGTGTCGCCAGTCGAATATGTCGACGCTCTTGGTCTGCTTGATAACAAAACTCTCTGCGTCCACTGTGTATTCACAAACGATGAAGATATAGATATAATGACCAAACGCGGGAACGCGATAGCGGTTTGTGTGAGAAGCAACAGGGAACTGTCCGGATGCGTCCCTCCCGTGGAGAAGTTTTTGAAGAAAGGCGTGAAGGTGCTGATCGGGACAGACAGCAGGGCGAGTGCTCCGGACCTGGACATGTTCGCCGAGGTCGCCTCCTTCTATTCCGAATTTCGCGGCGTGGTGACTCCGGAACAGGTCTTTCGCTCGGCCACTTACGACGCCGCGGAATTCCTAGGAATGACCGGCGCGTTCGGAAGCATCTCTGCCGGAACGATCGCGTCGCTGGTTTATGTTCCATATGGCGGAAACCGCGAGGATGCCTTCGAATATCTAGCCACCGGCGCTCAAGGTAAGACTATCAAGGTGAAGTTATGAATTGGAAATCGATCCTGGCTCTTTCGGTGGCGCTCCTTCTGGCCATCGTGTGTTACAAAGTTGTATTTGTCCCGACAAGCTTATCGATGAAGAGTAGTCCGGAGGAGATCTTCGCGTCCAGCACTTCGCCGGTGATCGTCAAGGCGACACTCGTAAATAAGCTGGGGCTTCCCGTCCCGTTCACGCGTGTCAGCGGAAGGTTCATCGTTTACCAGGGAGCGGACAAGATTCATATCGTAAGAACAGAAGGAAATGAGCTGATCTTCAAGACCATAGGAAGCACAGGGCGGCTCGTAATCTATTTCTATTCGACTACCATTCCTTTTCCGGTCGAGATGATATTGAACATTAAAGAATCGGCAATTGCGAGCCTCATCTGATCGGAACTTCCAACTGATACGAGATATCGTGACGCGGTACGAGCATGCCGTATTCGAACAAGGTTGAACATGCATCGGCACGATCTGCAGTTAACATCTGGGCGCATTGCTGCCGGTTGCCCTCGCAAGATCGATTTGACAATTGAAAGAGAACATAATTAAGAATCAGAATGCTTGAATTCAAATTGCAGAAGACTGATAGCCGAACCAAAGCGCGCGCTGGTCTGATTCAAACCGATCACGGCACAATCAGGACGCCGGTTTTCATGCCCGTGGGAACACGAGGGAGCGTGAAGGCTGTCGAGCAGCGCGAGCTGCTGGAAATAAATGCGCCGATCATACTCGGGAATACCTATCACCTTTACCAGCGTCCGGGCATGGATATTATGAGAAATTTCGGCGGGCTGCATCGCTTCATGTCATGGCCGCGCCCGATCCTTACCGACAGCGGCGGCTTCCAGATATTGAGCCTCTCCGGTCTGAGGAAACTCTCGAAAGAAGGCGTCAGATTCCGTTCTCACATCGACGGCAGTTATCATTTTTTCACGCCTGAAAAGATTGTCGAAGTGGAGCGGACAATCGGCTCCGACATCATGATGGTGCTCGACGAATGTCCGCCTTATCCATCGGAAAGAGAGTACGTCGAGAAGAGCATCGAGCTTACTCACAACTGGGCGATGCGCTGCAAGGAAGCCTTCGTCAGCTCCGCGCCTTTTTATAATCACCGCCAGTTTCTTTTCGGCATAGTCCAGGGTGAAACGTTTCTCGATCTCAGGGAAAGGAGCGCGAGGGGGCTCATCGAAGCTGACTTCGACGGTTACGCCATCGGAGGATTGGCGGTGGGGGAATCCGCTGAGGAGATGTACAGGGTTACGGATTTTGTGACCAGGCTCCTTCCGGAAAACAAGCCGCGCTACCTCATGGGTGTCGGGACGCCGGAAAATTTGTTGGAAGCGGTTGAGAGAGGAGTGGACATGTTTGACTGCGTCCTTCCGACGCGCAACGGAAGGAATTCACAGGTTTTTACCTCGACAGGCAAACTTAATATTAGAAATGCCGGGTTTGCTTCCGACGAGGCACCGATGGACATCGAATGCGATTGTTACGCGTGCAAGAACTTCTCGCGCGGATATTTGAGGCACCTTTTCAGCGTAAACGAGATATTCGGACTCCAGCTTGCGTCCTTACATAATTTGCGTTTTTTTATTAGCTTAATGGAGCGAATCAGGCTCGCCATTTTGGACGACCGGTTCGCGGAATTCAAAAGTGAAACTTTAAACAAGATGAACACCAATAAGAAGGAGGAAAATTGAGCAATTTTCTTTTTGCGTTTATGGCTCCTCAGGGGGGTGGGGAAGCGGGCGGCGGTATGATCAGTACCGTAATAATGTTTGCCCTGATTATCTTCATATTTTATTTCATGATTATCCGCCCGCAAAGCAAGCGTCAGAAAGAGCGTCAGAAGATGCTTGACGCGATGAAGAAGGGTGACAAGATCGTTACCAATGGCGGACTTCATGGAAAGATCGTTGGCATGGAAGACAAGACGGTTCTGGTCGAGATTGCCGACAATGTCAAAGTAAAGGTAGAAAAATCAGCGGTCGGAGCGATAGTTCCAGAATAAAGCGATGTCTAATTTTGACAACATCGAATCCGCATTAGCGGATATTCGAGAGGGAAGGATAGTAATCGTCGTCGATGACGAGGACCGCGAGAATGAAGGTGATTTTGTCCTCGCTGCGGAAAAGGTGACCGCCGAATCGATTAACTTTCTCGCGAAGAATGGCAGAGGGCTCATTTGCGTGGCCCTCCTACCGGAACGCACCTCGGAGCTGAAGCTCGATCCGATGGTGGACGAGAATACTTCCCTTCACCAGACGGCTTTCACAGTCAGCGTCGACGTTCTGAATGGGACGACGACAGGCGTCTCCGCCGCTGACCGCGCAAAGACTGTCATCTCTCTTGTTTCGCCAAAGACGCAGCCATCCGATCTGGGAAGGCCCGGACACATCTTCCCGCTTCGCGGTGTGGAAGAGGGAGTCTTGAGGCGTTCGGGACATACTGAGGCGGCCATCGACCTCGCGAGGTTCGCAGGGCTTTACCCGGCAGGAGTCCTTTGCGAAATAATGAACGATGACGGCACGATGGCGCGCGTCCCCCAACTGGTGAAGATCGCCAAAGCTTTTGGACTTCACATGATCACTATCGAGGACCTCATCCATTACAGGATGATGCGTGAAAAAATGGTCAAGAAGATCGTGGTCACGAAGCTTCCGACACGCTACGGCAGCTTTCAGCTTCACCTTTACCAGGGACTCATCGACAAAAAAGAACATCTCGCGCTTGTGAAGGGCGAGATTAAAGGCGACGAACCAGTTCTGGTTCGCGTGCACTCCGAGTGCCTTACCGGCGACGTGTTCGGATCGTCGAGATGCGATTGCGGAGAGCAGCTCCATCGTGCCATGGAAATGGTCGAGAAGGAAGGGAGCGGCGTGGTTCTCTACATGCGTCAGGAAGGAAGGGGTATCGGCCTCGCCAACAAGTTAAAAGCCTACAAGCTTCAGGATGACGGCCACGATACTGTGGAAGCGAATGAGAAACTCGGTTTCAAAGCTGATCTTCGCGACTACGGCATCGGCGCCCAAATTCTCGTAGATCTCGGCATAAAGAAAATGAGGCTGATGACGAACAATCCGAAGAAGATTGTCGGTCTGGAAGGGTACGGGCTTGAAGTCGCCGAAAGGATTCCGATCGAGATTGAGCCGAACGCCATCAATCACCGGTACCTCGAGACCAAGCGTGACAAGATGGGGCATTTAATACTTGACTCGGAAGACGAGAATATCTGTCAATAGCGAAACCGGCCGATTATTTTTTTCAAAAGAGTATACCACGAGTTGAACTAATTTATTATCTTTGAGTAAGGCCGCTCAGTCCCGGAACGCCGGGAAAGGCGGCATGCCTTCGCCACAAGCAATGCGCGCGAAGGCTTTTGCGTTTTAATGACCAGAAAGTAGCTAGGAGGTTTCTATGTCAAATAATTTTGTCTATTTGACAAGAGAAAAATTGGCGGAGCTGGAAGCACAGCTTAAGGACATGAAAACTAATGGGAGGTCGGAAGCCGCGCGCAAGATTGCGGAAGCGAGAGCGCACGGAGACCTGTCCGAAAATTCCGAGTACGATGCCGCCAAGGAGGAGATGCAAATGCTCGAGCTCCGAATCGCGCAGCTCGAACAAACGCTCACAAGGACGCGTGTGATCGATCCCACGGAAGTCAGGACCGACAAGGTCTACATATTCAGCAAGGTCCAGTTGCTGGACATGCTCGCCAACAAAAAAATTGAGTACCAGCTCGTATCCACGGAAGAAGCGGATATCGTGAAGGGAAAGATCTCAACCGACTCGCCGATCGGGAAAAGTCTCCTCGGTAAAGAGGTAGGTGAAGTGGTTAGTATAAGAGTCCCTGCCGGGGTAAAACAATACAAGATACTCGATATCAGCAAATAACCTTTCGCGCGCCGCAATGAATCTGGAAATATTCCCGCCGGGCGGCCTGAAAAAAAGCTCAAATCGTTTTCCCGATCAATGCGAAGGAACTGAACGCACTCGTTCCCAACACGAACGTGTCTATGGGCTATTGGGTCATAAGTCGGTTTTGCTTTTTGGGTGAGAGGGTGAATTGAGAAACCTGGAATTTAAGGCCGAGGTTCGGGATCAGGAAAGCCTTCAAAGAGTGTTCATGGAAAACGGCGCGAGGTACGCGGCTACGCTCAACCAGCGTGACACGTATTTCAACGTCGTGGAAGGACGCCTGAAGCTGAGGGAGGCGGATGGAAAGAAAACCGAATTGATCTTTTATAAGAGAGACGAAACTTCCTCTTCAGGCATGGAGAGCAATTACAGCATTTTCCCCGTCGAGGACGCATCGCTTAAGGAGTTCCTGGCTGGTTCGTTGGGAATCAAGGTCGTTGTCGAGAAGAAGCGGCTTCTCCTGATGCTTCGGAACGCGAGGATTCATCTCGATGAGGTGGTAGGGCTGGGGAGGTTTCTCGAATTTGAAGTCGTCTCCGCCGAAGGAGCTGAATCGGACCGCAAGGCCGATGCCGCGCTGCTGGAGAGGCTGAAGGGATACGCGGCTCCGTTTGTCGTCAGGGAGATAAATAAGTCGTACAGCGATTTGCTAACGCGACGATAGTCCGAACATTGCAGCTTGGCCACGGACGCGCTTTGCAGAAGGCCTCGATGACAGAGCAGAACCTCACTAATGGAGAACACCGCGCGATGAAGTGAGTGACTGGTCTGCTCTATCTCGCTCGAAACGTCCGGCCTTCTCACACTCGAATCACAGAATATCCGGGTGTATAACGAAGCCGATCCTATATTTGAATAGTTCCCCCTTAAGATTAGACTGACGCGGTGTCGGCCGCAAAAAGAAAAGATCTAAACTGAGTGGATAAAGTGCTTGAGAAAACTGGATAATGTTCCTATCATTGTAGGGAAGTCAGCGCTCTTACTTCGGGAAGCGACCGACGCGTCGATGGCAGCCCAATGGTTTTAGCAGGCGAAATCTTTCGGCTTATCTTTGCGTTGGATCCATAGAGCATGGTGGACGCGAACATTGCTGGCTCCGCGGTGAAGGAAGGAGTTCTTAAGGAAAAACGGACTGCCTCTAAGGTTGTCATGACAAAGGGAAGGGCTGCCTGGTAGCAAGTGAAGCACGTCGACGAACATACGCTTGAACTTCTTGCGTTGCGCGCTCCCGAAGTGTTGGGCAAGGAAGCCGCGATTAGAAAACATCTAGCGAAATGTGCGGGCTGCAGGACTACCCTAGAAGAGATAGAGGGCTTCTACAGAGATGTCGAACGTGATTATTCGCTGAGTGCCTCTGAGGTAAAGCCGAAACGAAGCACGGCACTCACGCGCCGAAAGGAGTTGGCTCCTTACTTCGACGCTATCGATTCGCAAGGGGCCGTCCTTGCAGAAGTGAAAGTCCCAAGTCTATGGAGACGAGCGCGTAATTACGGCTTCGGACATCCCGTCATTAGCTCGTCTTTCGCGGCAATACTGATTGTAGCGCTTGTCTTGTCGTTGAAAGCCATCACGGGAAACGCTGAGAACCCTTCGTATTATTTCTATAATACTCTAACCAATCATCTCGAAATCTACGGCGGCGACAATAAGCTGTTGTGGTCTCTGCCAACTTACAACGTAGCTGGAGACAAGTACTTCGAAGACCGGTACGGTGTTCATAAAACCGTAATCGCAGACCTCTATGGTAATGGGAAGAAGGAGGTGGTGACGGTAGTCGCCCTTCGAGACCACGTTTACCCTCAGCCGATCAGAGTCTTCGACAACAGAGGGAGGTTAGTGCGGTCGTTCACTTTCAAAGACAAGAAGATTGCTTTCAGAGGTCAGCAGTACGATATACCGTTTCAACCGGATTATATCGCTCCGGTAAAGGCGCCTGACGGGAAAACCGATCTGATCGTCGGCGCTACAAATACCCGCTCCCCGTACATTATCGCTAGGTTCGACAGTCGCCTGCGCATGATCGGCGAATTCTGGCACTACGGAGTCCTCAAAGTAAATAAGATAGACGTGTACCATGACGGAGTGCAGGAAATCGCCATAACGGGGTGGAACGATGTACACGACACGTCCACCGGAAGCTACAACTTAGTCGGCGTGTTGGATCCTTCTAGAATCACCGGAAAGAAAGAGTCGGTCAGGACTCGCGGGTTTGGGCTCCCCCCGTCCGATGCTGAACTGTACTACGTGAGACTTCCGAAATCGAGTATTGAATTAGCTCAGGCTTTAGGGGCCGACTCCAGGATACTTAGTGAAGATAGTGATAGCTTGCTTCAAGTCGAGGTGGAGCCGCTCGATTATCGTAATCCCGTAGGTTTCTGGGGCTTCGATTTCATCTTTTCATTGGGCGACATGAAGGTGCATCAGGTCAAGTATTGGAGCACAACGCCCGAAACTTTCCAAGCTTTGAAAAAAGAAGGGAAGGTCAGCGGCACTTTTGGGGATCAGTATCTTGCAATGTTGAAATATGGGGTCAGGTATTGGAACGGAAATAAATGGGTGAAAGACGCGACAAAGATAAAGACCGGCGTGTGAAGTTGAATGAGGCTGGAGACGGTGGTCGTGCGAGCGGTCGGCGCAAACTAAAGTAATCCTGGGTGTAAAGATAAGCTCCTTATTTTCGTGCGAGCTTGATTGGAAAGGAATTCGCGCCTTATCTTTCGAACCCCAACTCTGTTTCAGGGGGAACTACCTGATCAAGCGTCAGTGAGTGTCTCGGACGCCGTAGTGACCTGGCTGGATGACCTGTCGACGAATTCGCGAATGGCGCCTCTCACTTCGTCGAGAGTTTCAAGTCGCACCAGAGTAGATCTAAGCGCGGATCCGTTCCTTATGCTGTGGAAGTATCCGTGGTAGTACTTCCTGAATTCCATCAACGCTCGCCTCTCACCCTTTAGTTTGATTTCCATCTCGAGGTGCCGCAGACACGTGTCCGCCCTTTCCTGAAGATTATACATCGAAGGGGAGGTGCCGTCTCTCATCAGAGACTTGATCTCCTTGAATATCCATGGGTTTGTAATAGCGCCTCTTGCGACCATGACGCCGTCGCATTTTGTTTCCTCGAACATGTCCAGCGCATCCTGTCCGGTGCGTACGTCGCCATTGCCGATGATCGGAAGCTCCGCTGTTTCTTTGACTCGTCGGATCCAATCCCAGTCTGCCTCGCCGTCATGATGCTGTGCCCTTGTTCGCGCGTGGATGGTCAGGGCCGAGAGCCCTTCGTCCGCGCAGATCTTCGCGACCTCGGCGATTGTAATGGAGTTTGAATCCCAGCCGAGACGGGTTTTCAGAGTTACCGGCACTGAGACGGCGCTCTTTACGGCGTGTATTATGGCGCGCATCTGGCCGAGATCCTTCAGAAGACCGGCGCCTGCCCCACGCTGTGCCACCTTAGGCACCCAGCAGCCGGCATTGATATCTATGAGATCCGGGCCGGCCTCCTCAGCCAGCTTCGCCGCTTGGGCCATCACAGCGGGATCGCCTCCGAATATCTGGATCCCGACGGGGCGCTCCTTGTCGCTTATCAGGAGCTTTTGTGCGCTCTTTCTCGCGGAGCGGATGAGTCCCTCGGAACTAATGAACTCGGTGTAAACTATATCGGCGCCGAACTCCTTACAAATCAGCCTGAATCCGAGGTCGGTGACATCCTCCATCGGCGCCAGGGCGACGGGATTTTCGAGTTCATATTTGCCGAATTTGATCTTCATATATCAATATAAATCCGCTGATGGGGATGCCGCAAGCTGGTCGCTGCCACCCGTATTTGCTCCGATACCGCTCGTCACAGAGGTTTCTAAAGTTTGCGCCGGTTTTGACCGCGACGAGAAACGCGAGGAATGCGTAGGAGAATTATGATCTACCTCTGTATGGACAAATTGTCGAGACGCCATGAGAAAAAAGTGAGTCGAAGTTTCCGGACAAAGTTATGGTACGATCTTATTCAGCGGATACTCGATGATCCCTTCCGCGCCGTTGCGCTTCAGCTCGGGCACAATGATTCTTACGACACGCTCATCGATTATTGTTTCGATTGCTACCCACTCGTCGTCGTAAAGCGGCGAGACTGTTGGCCTTCTGAGCGCTGGTATGATTCCGATGATTTTCGGGAGGTCCGATTTCTTGATGTTCATCTTTAAACCGACCTTGCCCTCAGCCGCAATCGCGCCCTTCAAAAGTAGAGATATTGTCTCGATCTTTTCTTTCTTCCAGGAATCTTTGTAAGCCTCTTTGTTCGCGATGAACCTTGTCGAAGATTCAAGGACCGTGTCGATTATACGGAGGTGATTCGCGCGAAGAGAGCTCCCGGTCTCCGTTACTTCGACGATGGCGTCGGCCAGTTCGGGAACTTTGACTTCGGTCGCTCCCCACGAAAACTCGACTGACGCTTCGACACCGTGCTTCTTGAGGTATTGCTTCGTAATGTTGACGACTTCGGTGGATATTCTCTTCCCTTGCAGGTCTTTCACGGTTTTGAAAGGCGAGTCTTCCTGGACCGCGAGCACCCATCTGACGGGGCGCATGCTTTGCTTAGCGTAAACAAGTTCCGCCACTTCGGTAACGTCGCTATTCGTCTCGATTATCCAGTCTTTGCCAGTCAGGCCGGCGTCGAAAGTACCAAGCTCGACATATCTCGCCATCTCCTGGGCACGGACGAGCATAACCTTAAGCTCATTATCCTCCACACTCGGGAAGTAACTCCTGGATGATACCGATATGCTGTAACCTGCTTTTTGAAACAACGAAAAAGTAGATTCCTGCAGGCTTCCTTTGGGCAACCCGAGTTTCAGAATTTTATCATTGGACATCTAATACTGCTCCTGATTCAATGCGTCTGTTAAAGTTTATGTATAAGAAATCTGTTTCGTCACTTTCGGATAATGCACTCGATGCTGTCCGGTGTGAGACTGATAACCTGCAACTGGGCCGGAGCCTCTACTGTCGGACGGAAGAAAACATTCCCCGACCTGTGGATCCGGCGGTAATTCACCGTAACTTTAAACGAATCCGCCGTCACGTTTGCCATTTCGTTTATCCCTCCGCGCACTGTTATATCGACCGCGGGAGGCAGGAGAAGCACATTTGCTGAATCTGCGTTCCCCTCAATGCGTATAGGCACATCGTGGTAAGTATTGTCAGCGACCTGCTCCACATCTACTCTGACTCTTGCCTCTCGCGCTGCCACCTGGACTATCCCAGGTAGCGTGTCGGAAAGCGGGATCGTCGCGCTGATCGTGTTTATGACTCTCTTGAATTCCCGCGGCTGCGTCTCCCAAGTTTCTATTTCGCGGAGGAGCCTTCTCGCCCCGGTAATCGTCACTGAGTCAGGCGTCACCCTCGGGGCGCCGACAACCATGAACCCCTCGCGCGGTTGAACGTCAACCCTCGCGAAAATTGGGACCTTCCTGGTAATTGTTGAGTCGAGGCTGACCATTACCGAGTCCGGGTCTATATTGAGCACCTGCGCCGCGGATCCGATATCCATGGAGTAGCTGAGGTCGCGGCTTGTAAGGATTACTCTCTTCCTCGTAAGCGCCGAGGCGTCGAAGTTTACGCTCGCTGTCGTCGAAAGGTATGATGATGCCACCTGCCATCCCGTCCCTCGTATTCTCACCGAAACGTGCCGTGGGATAGGATTGGCCAGTGAAAGACCCGCAGGGATGTCGCTCACTTTGAACGGGATGCGCACCGTCACTGAATACTGATTGTTCATCGACACTGAAAGCCATACAAGTATCGAAAGAACTACCGAGGCGATTATCGCGTGTGATTTTTTCTCCATTCAAATAATACGGGACAAGCTGTCCGTCTTTTCGCTTGATTGGGAACTAGTGATGTATCGGTGAAGAACGGGTAGGCCGTTCGTTTTGAAAATATAGTTCGACAGGCGCGAAATTCCAATGGGATTGACCACATCGAGATCTCAATTTGACGAGAAGATAAAGTGTTTGTCGATCGTCAGCCTGCAAACCTATGTGGCGAATATGTCCTGCCTTTGCTTTTTGCCGATAAGTTAGTCCCATGATTCCCAAGGTCGCATTCCTGAATCCAACTCCAGTTTATGGCGGAGACCAGCATGTAGTGCAGATTGCGTCCACACATTTTCTGTCAACCGATGTCTCGTAACTCCAATAAAATTGGTGATTTCACCAAGAAAACAATTGCTATTTGTCCCCTCGAATCGTATTTTTTCACGAATGAAACTCGCGGTATTTGTGTCCGGAAAAGGCACAAACCTTCTTAATATTATAAAGAAAAACAGGGATGGGTTTCTCCGCTCGGAAGTCGTATTAGTGATTTCTGATCGCGATTGTGAAGCCATTGAGAATTCTGAGCGCGAAGGAATCAGGACGAAGGTCGCTGACCCTCGGAACTTTGCGGATGAAATGGAATTTGGTAATGCGCTGGTTGAAGCGCTGAACAATTCGGAAGCGGATTTCATCGTGCTGGCAGGCTATCTCAAGAAGGTCCCGAACATTGTAGTAAAGAAGTTTGCTAACCGAATCATCAACGTACATCCGGCCCTTCTTCCTTCGTTTGGAGGAAAGGGAATGTACGGGATGAAGGTGCATCAGGCCGTTATCGATTACGGCTGCAAAGTCAGCGGCGCGACCGTGCACCTCGTCGACGCGGAATATGATCACGGCCCGGTAGTATTGCAGAGATGCGTGCCGGTAAGCGAAGATGATTCGCCTGAAACTTTAGCTTCGAAGATTCACAAGCTCGAATACGAGCTCCTGCCCGAAGCGATAAAATTATTTGAAAACAACGAGATCAAGATGGAAGGGAGACGGGTAACCCTTTCAAGGAAGGTATCTAGCAAGACGTGAAAATAAAACGAGTGCTTATCAGTGTAACGGACAAATCTGGGGTAGTAGATTTCTCGAAATTTCTAAGTAAATCGGGCGCGGAAATTTTTAGCACGGGCGGGACGCTAAAGGCTCTTCAGGCCGGCGGAATACCTGCCAAAAGCATAAGCGATGTCACCAACTTTCCGGAAATTCTTGACGGTCGCGTGAAGACTCTTCATCCTGCAATCTTTGCGGGAATACTTGCCAGAAGGGATGTGAAAGAGCACCAGGAGCAACTCGAGAAGCTGAAGCTCTCGATGTTCGATATGGTGGTGGTGAACCTATACCGCTTCGAAGAAACCGTCGCTTCGGGCGCAGGGCTGGATGAGATTGTCGAGAACATTGACATCGGCGGACCGTCGTTGATACGCGCTGCCTCGAAGAATTATGAGGGATGCGCGGTCGTAGTGGATCCTTCCCAGTATTCCGAGATTGTCGCTGAGCTCGGCAGGAGCGGTGAGCTCGGAAAGCCGCTTCTCGGCAAGCTAGCCGCCGCGGCATTCGAGAAGGTCGCGCATTACGATGTGGCTATCTCTCAATTCTTCAATGAGAAATTTGTAGGCGGGGGTCCGCTCCGCGATAGTCTCATGTTTTCCGGCCGCAAGAGTATGGAGATGCGATACGGGGAAAATCCGCATCAGTCGGCGGGCTATTATGGAGATTTTGAAAAGTATTTTGAGAAGATCCACGGCAAGGAGCTTTCGTACAACAACCTCGTCGACGTTGACGCGGCTCAGCGTCTTCTCCAGGAGTTTAGCGAACCGGCAGCCATAATCATCAAGCACACTAACCCATGCGGTGCGGCTATCGCATCGACAATACAGGAAGCTTACACGAGGGCACTTAAGACGGATTCGAAGAGCGCGTTTGGCGGAATTGTGGCTGTCAACGGCAAGATCGACGCATCGCTTGCCGCACAGCTGAACGAGATCTTCCTCGAAGTGTTGATCGCGCCTGAATTCTCCGCCGAGGCCATCGAGATTTTGAAAAAGAAAAAAGATCGAAGACTCATCATCAGCAAGAAATCTCTCCCGAACGACGTCTCCGTGCGTTCTTCATGCGGAGGAGTTCTCGCTCAGACCGTCGACGATGTTGTGCTGAACGAGAAAGATATCAAAGTCGTGACGAACAAGAAGCCGACCGAAGCCGAGCTTGCGGACATGAAATTTGCCTACGCTGTCTGCAAGCACGTGAAGTCCAACGCGATAGTGTTCGCGAAGGACCGCATGACCCTCGGTTCGGGTGCGGGGCAGATGTCCCGCGTCGACTCGGTGAAGATCGCAAGAATGAAGGCTGCCGAGGCAGGCTTGAGTTTACAGGGAAGCGTGGCCGCTTCGGACGCTTTCTTTCCGTTCTCAGATAATGTTGAGGAAATTGCCGCGGCGGGAGCGACCGCTATCATACAGCCTGGAGGATCGGTAAGAGACGCTGACTCTATCGAAGCCGCAAACAGGCTGAACGTTTCGATGGTATTCACGGGAATCAGACACTTTAAACACTAGAAGAGCACACCTATGGGATTTTTCGGACTATTATCCAACGACCTGGCAATCGATCTGGGTACCGCCAACACGCTAATCTGGATGCGCAACAAGGGCGTCGTCCTGAGGGAACCGTCGATCGTCGCCTTCGACAAGAACACGAAGAGAATCGTGGCTATCGGCCACGAAGCGAGGGAGATGCTGGGAAGAACACACAGGGATATTCAGGTTATCCGTCCCATGCGTGACGGTGTGATAGCAGACTTCGAAATAGCCGAAGGAATGCTCAGGGCCTTCATAAAGAAGGTTCATGCCGGTATGATACCGAGCCGAAGAATCGTGATAAGCGTGCCCAGCGGGATCACCGAAGTTGAGAAGCGCGCGGTCCGCGATGCGTCTGAACACGCGGGCGCCAAGGAAGTTCACCTGATCGCAGAACCGATGGCTGCCGCCATCGGCATCGGACTGGACGTCGACGCTCCGGTCGGCAACATGGTCATAGACATAGGCGGCGGCACGACGGAGATCGCCGTCATTGCGCTTTCCGGTATAGTCAACGAAGAATCAATCCGTATTGCCGGCGACGAGATGAATAACGCCATCATACAATTCTTCAAGAAGAACCATAACATACTCATCGGCGAACGCACGGCGGAAGCTATCAAGTGCGAAGTCGGCTCGGCCATGCCGTTGAAGGAAGAGATTACCATCCAGGTGAAAGGGCGAGACCTTGTCGCCGGGATTCCGAAGACCACTGAAGTCAGCTCGGCAGAAATCCGCGAGGCGCTTAACGAACCGGTCGGCGCCATTGTAGATGCCGTGAAGATATCTCTCGAACGCACGCCACCGGAGCTCTCCGCCGATATCCTTGACCGCGGAATTATGCTCTCCGGCGGAGGCGCGCTTCTGAAAGGTCTCGATGAAAGAATCAGGATGGAGACAAATCTTCCGGTTCATGTTGCGGAGGACCCGTTAACCGCTGTCGTTCGCGGAGTCGGCAAAGTCCTCGACAAGATTACAGAATACAATAAGGTCCTGATCAAGAGCAGACGTTATTGATGGTCTTAAGGAATGTATAAGTGGTTAGCCGAGTTCTTTGGGCTCGCGAAGAATTACATAATTTTTGCCCTCCTTATTTCTTTATCTTTATTACTGATTTCCACCAATAACAACGGTCATACGAGAGGGTTGCAGGTCGTGGGGCTGGTTACGACTTCATACCTCGAAGCGGGCGTGAACGATGTCCTCGGCTATTTTTCGCTCAGTTCTGAAGTGAAAAAACTCCAGCTGGAGAACGCTCACCTCATTGACCAGAATGCAAAGATAAGGGGAGCTATGGAGGAAAACCGCCAACTGCGCGGATTGCTTAACCTTCGTCAGCAATCGTCTTACCCTCTTATACCGGGAGATGTTGTCGGTAGATCAGCCGACGGAGGAAGGAATTTTATTACTCTCGATATCGGTGAGAAGAACGGCGTCAGCGTTAATGACCCCGTAGTTTCCGGAACAGGACTCGTCGGGATCGTCTCGGCTGTCAGCGAAAACTTTTCACTTGTAAGGACCCTTCTGGATGTTGACAGCAGGGTGGCCGCCAAGCTTGTAAACGCATCCGCCGACGGTTTGGTCGTCTCCGGGAGCTATGGCGAACTCGCCATGGAGAACGTTTCGCGAAGGTACCCTGTGCAGCCTGGAGATATTGTCGAAACATCTTCGCTGAGTACGCTTGTCCCTCCGGGAATTGCCATCGGCATGGTTACGAAGGCCGAGAACAGACCCGGCGACATATTCAAGAAGATTGATGTGGAGCCAGCCGTCGACTACACTTCAATTACAACGGCATTTGTGATGAAATACTCACGCCCGGCGGAGGCGACTAAGCTCGAAAAGGAGCACCTGCAGAAAGAGAAATGACGAAACGTCTGTTCGGATACATCGCTCTTTCTATCGCGGCAATCGTGCTCCAGAAATTTTTGGATAATTACGCCTCGATCGATTCGATATCTCCTCAGCTGATCATATTGGTCGCTGTGTATATGTCGCTGCGGGAGGGGCAGCTATTCGGAATGGGAGGCGGCTTTCTGGTGGGGTTCGTTAACGATCTTCTTGTGACCCACTTCATCGGATATTCATCTTTACTAGGCGTCATAGCGGGATTTGTTGCGGGATTTTTTTATAAGGAGGGCGACGTCGAGCTGGCCGCGACGAATTTCAACTTCGCGTGGATCTCGGCGATCACGATCGCGGTCACGCAGCTTGCCGCCCTTCCGATTATTGCTTCAGGCGAATTGAATTACTTCTATGTTTTCTTGAAATTCACCGTAGGAACGACCATATACACGACAGTATTTGCAATGATTATAGTTTTTGTGAAGGGTAGAAAGAGTAGATATGTTTGAGGCCGATTTCGGTTCCCGGGCCAGATCATTTATGATGAGGGGAGTGATTCTGCTTGCCCTCTTCGCCATAGCGGCAAAGCTCGGAGATATGCAGCTTGTCAATGAGGTTATCTACGGTAAGAAGTCCGAAGATATAACTACGCGCGTGTTCGTCCAACAGCCTCTCCGTGGTGAGATATTCGACCTGAACGGAAAGGTGATGGTCGAAAACGATCCCGCCTATGAGGTCTCCGTTATCCCCGCCGATTTTAAGAAAAGTCAGTTACCGGCGCTGGCCACGCTCCTTAACGTAGACACGACTGTTATCGAAAAGCAGATAAAAATTGGAGAGAGTATCTCGCCGTATTTCCCGGTGCGGGTTAAACGCGATATCGCCCCGGCGACACTCTATGCCATTGAGGAACATCTGAATGATTTTAGAGGCGTCTATTTCGATACTGAACCCAAGCGCGTCTACGTGGGGAAGGCTCGCGCTGCGCACATCCTCGGCTTCACTAAAGAGATCTCCGAAAGTCAGCTCGAGACCATGGGCGATTACTACAAACCTGGAGATATAGTCGGATACACAGGTCTCGAAGCAAGCTATGAGACGATTCTCCGGGGACAGAAGGGATACAAGTATCTCGCGGTCAACGCTGTCGGCAAGGTGATGGGTCCGTTCGACGACGGGAAGCTCGATATCCCTCCGCAGGACGGTTCGGATCTCTACCTTTGTGTGGACGAAGGCTTGCAGGCGATGGCCGAATCACTGCTGGCTGGTAAACGAGGCGCTATAGTGGCGCTCGATCCCGATAACGGGGGAGTGCTTGCAATGACGAGCGCGCCGGATTTCAATCCCGCGGTTTTCTCCGGATACACGTCTGACTCTCAGTGGAAAAAACTCATTAACAATCCGGACAAGCCCCTGTTCAATCGCGCTACCATGGCCGCTTTGCCACCTGGATCGACTTTCAAAATGGTACTCGCCAGCGCCGCGCTCCAGGATGATGTGGTTAATACCGATTGGACCATCGATTGCAAGGGCTCGATGCTCTACGGCGGCAGGCTTTTTCATTGCAACAACGGCGAAGCTCATGGTGTTGTCAACCTTGTACAGGGTCTGGAAGTCTCCTGCAACATCTTCTACTACAACCTGATGCTGAAAGTCGGCTTCGAAAAATGGACCAAGTTCGGGAGGCTGTTCGGGTTTGGCCAGAAGACGGGGATCGATCTCACGAACGAAAGCCCGGGCGTTCTTCCATCGAAATCGTATTTCGACAAGATATTCGGTAAAGATAAGTGGACGAATGGATACCTCCTGAGCCTCGCGATCGGTCAGGGAGAGGTTAGCGCTACGCCGCTTCAAATGGCGGCATATACTATGGCGATCGCGAATTATGGACATTATTATCAGCCTCATCTCGTGAATTACATTAAAGATGTCAGAACCGGGAGGATGTATTCTACCCAGTACAGCGAGCGGACAATCCCTATAAGCCGTGAGGTCTTCAATAAAGTGCGAGAGGGGATGTATCTTGTCGTGAACGGTCCGCGAGGTACAGGAGGCGCCGCTCGGATACCCGGCATCCCTGTGTCGGGGAAAACCGGCACCGCTCAGAACCCGAGAGGAAGAGCCGATGCGTGGTTTGTCGCGTTTGCACCATTCGAGCATCCGAAAATAGCCCTCGCCATAATGGTTGAGAATTCAGGCTACGGCGGCGCGATATGCGCTCCGATGGCACGGAAGCTCATAGAGTATTATCTCAATAAGAACGGCATCAAATCCAGCCCTGTACCAGAAAGCATTCTCGCAAGCAGGTACATGCATGACTTTCGTCATGGTGCGCACCCAAGTTATGAATGATCGCGTAACGGGACGATAGTGTTCGACTTCTTCAAGGAATCTTTCGACTATAAGACTTTTTTCCTGGCACTCATGCTCGGTGGAATAGGCTTGCTGGCTGTCAACAGCGCAACCTATAATTCAGGCATGCACGATTTTTTCTACAAGGACTTGCTTTGGCAGTCCATCGGAATTATTGTCGCCTTCAGCATAATGTTCTCGTCCAATAGGTTCGTTGAGAATAGCGCGTACTTCTTCTATGCGGTAACGATCCTTCTCCTGATGTTTGTCCTCGTGGCAGGAAAGAAAGTCGCGAGTCATACGAGTTGGCTGGGGATTCTCGGTGTCGGCGGTCAACCTTCAGAGCTGGCTAAGGTCGCGACGATACTCACGCTTTCGAAATACCTTTCTGACAAAGGGACTGAGCGGCCGCAGTGGCAGGTTGTCATGATATCGGCGGGGATCGTCGGGCTTCCGATGCTTCTTACAATGCTTCAGCCCGATCTAGGCACGACGATAGTCTACACCGCCATCTTTTTCCCGATTCTCTTCTGGGCTGGACTTCCTCCGATAGTAGTTGTCGCGCTTGTGGCGCCTCTTGCCATAGTAATCGCGGAGTTCACGGGGACCGCTGTTCTTATCATCACCGTCATTGCGTTCGGTGTGCTATTCTTCCTGCTCAGCAGGAAGAAGTTGTTCGCCGTGACTCTGAGTTTCGTGGCGGTTTCGTTCGGGTTGTTCATGGAATATTTCTACAAGAAAATCCTGGCGACTCACCAGCAAAAGCGCATACAGATCTTTCTAAATCCAAACCTCGATCCGCAAGGGGCCGGATACAACGCGCTCCAGGCGAGAGTGGCGATCGGAAGTGGCGGGCTCTTCGGGAAAGGCTACCTTCACGGCGCGCAAACGCAGCTTCGCTTCGTACCGGCGAGATGGACCGATTTCATATTTACCGTCATCGGCGAGGAGTTTGGTTTCGTCGGCGCGGGAGTCACGCTCCTCGTGTTCGGAGCGCTCTTCTTCCGGGGTATACGCATAGCGGAGCTTGTCAAAACGAAATTCGCGTCATTGTCGGCGATCGGCATAACTTCGGTTCTCCTTTTCCACGTCTTCATTAATATCGGGATGAACATAAACCTCGCCCCCATTGTAGGCATACCTCTCCCCTTCATAAGTTATGGGGGATCTTCCATCCTGGCCGATTGGATGATGGTAGGGATTCTTTTAAATTTTTACGCACACAGGAAGGAACACTAGCGAATGATTCTTACCGATAAACGCATTCTTGAAGAGATAAAAAAAGGAAATATCGTGATCGACCCATTTGACAGAAAACATCTTGGGTCGAATTCATATGATGTGCATCTTGCCGACACGCTGGCGATATACAAGGACGATATCCTGGACGCGAGAAAGCATAACGAGATAACAATCTTCAAGATGCACGACCACGACGGATTTCTCCTCCTCCCGGGGAGACTCTACCTCGCAGTCACGAAGGAGTACACGGAGACTCACGCTTTTGTCCCATTCCTGGAAGGTAAATCAAGCATCGGCCGGCTTGGAATCGATATTCACTCCACAGCAGGGAAGGGTGACATCGGCTATTGCAATACGTGGACGCTCGAGATAAGCGTTAAGCAGCCGGTTAAGATTTACCCTGGAATGCCAATCGGTCAGCTTATATACTTCGAGGTCAGCGGCGAAGTGCTCGTCCCTTACAACAGGAAGGGAAGCGCGAAGTACAACAAGAAGACCCGGCGCCCGGTTGAATCCATGATGTGGAAAAATTTCGACTCAAAACTCGCGGGTTCCAAATGAGCTTCGACAAACTTACTGCATCGATAAAGAAACGCGACAGCAACCTTTGCATCGGACTCGATCCGGCGGTTGAGAAACTCCCTGAGTTCCTTTCGGAGTATGAAGACTCCGTCCTTGAATTCAATACGAGAATAATTGAGGCCACCAGCGATGTTGCCTGCGCGTACAAGCTTAACACGGCATTTTACGAGTCACTTGGCGAGAACGGCTGGTCTACTTTCGGCGAGACTATCGCGCGTATACCTGACGACATCTACGTTATAGCCGATTGCAAACGCAGCGATGTCGGGAACAGCGCGAAGCAGTACGCCCAAACGTTTTTCGGATACTTCGAAGTCGACGCAGCGACTGTGAATCCTTACATGGGATATGATTCGCTCGAGCCGTTTCTCAGTTATAAAGGGAAGGACATCTTCGCACTCGCGGTCACTTCCAATCGTGGCGCTGAGGATTTTCAGCTTCTGGAGTTCGGTGGGAGAAAGTTCTACGAGATCGTGCTCGGGAAGCTTTCCGAGTGGAACACGAAAGGCAATATTGGCGCGGTGGTGGGCGCAACGCAGCGGGACCAACTCCTGGCCATAAGATCCGGATACAAGAACATGCCGCTTCTTGTCCCGGGCATCGGGGCACAGGGAGGATCAGTCGATGCCGTTGCTGACGCCGTCGCCGCCGATGGCGCCCCGGTGATTGTGAACGTCAGCCGCGACATCATCTTCGCAGGCTCCGATGAAAAGTTCGCGGACAAGGTCAGGGAAAAAGCGTTTTACTACAACGCGCTTTTGAAGAAATAAGAATCGATTAAGAAAAAAGGCGGGAAGATGTCACGGAGCTTTTCCGAGTTCCAGCTCAGGGAATTGTTCCGGAATCGGAAATTCGATTCGAGGCTGAAGACTGTCTCTGGGAAGGATGCCGAAATACTCCAAACGGGCGATCCCAATTCGGATACGGGTCCTGATTTCAAACATTCCCTCGTAAAAATTAACGGCATCACATACCGCGGTGATATTGAACTGCACCGAATAAGCTCTGATTGGTTTGCTCACAACCACCACTTGGATCGCAATTACAATTCGGTCATTCTGCACGTGGTCATCGAATGCGACGATACTTCGGGCTGCGTCACGGAGGCGGGAAGAAAGATAGAAACCATTGAGCTCTCCAGGTATCTTTCCTCCGACGCGGTCGGCTTCCTCTCCGGCATCGAGACCGAAGAACGAATCGTCTCCCTGCGCTGCGCGGGTGAGAACCGCAAGCTCTCTGTTAGCTTCAAGCTCGATTTTCTAAGGCTTATGGGGGCGAGGCGCTTCATGTCAAAAGTGGGCAGGTTTGAGGAGAGGCTAAAAGATATCATCGATGAGAATCGTCCTGTGGTGTTCGAGGCGAAGCAGACGTACTTCAAGGACTTCGCTGATCTCAGGATAGAACACAGGAAGTACGAAGGCGCGGAACTCAGGACCGAGAGTTATTGGGATCAGCTCCTTTACGAAGGCATACTGGAGGGGCTCGGGTACAGCAAGAACGTTCTTCCGTTCAGGAAACTTGCGCGCAACGCGACGCTTGATTTTCTTCGGAGAAATTCGAGCGGCGACGAATTGAAGACTTACGCGATCCTCTTTCATGCGGCCGGGCTGCTACCTCAGTCAACCGGCGGCTTTGACCAGGAGTCTATCGATTATTGCGCTGGACTAAATGATGCCTGGCAGGCCGTCAGGAAAAATTACAAACGGGAGTTCGTCGACAGGTCCGATTGGCTTTTCTTCAAGTTAAGGCCGCAAAACTTTCCGACGATACGCATAGCCGGCGCCGGGTGTATCCTCTCGGAGTGGATGATCGGACAATCCTTCGGCGTGATTATTGGGGAGGTTGCCGGAAACACCGATCGCGCTTTCGCTGAAGTCTGGCGTAAGAGACTTGTAGTCTCCGCTCACGACTTCTGGTCGAGGCATTACATCTTCGGTACTCCCGCGGCGGTTGGCGTCAGGATGCTCATCGGTGCGGGGCGCGCCGAAGAAATCTTGATAAATACGGTCTTCCCACTTACTTACCTGCGCGGTCAAATATTCAGTGATTCTTATTTAAGTGAACAGGCAAAACGGATTTACGAAGATCATCCGCCGGTCACCGACAACACTCTAACCCTTATTATTAAGGAAAATCTCTTTGGTGGTGATAACGTCATCGGTTCGGTGGATGCGCAACAAGGCGCGATCCACCTTTACCGAAATTTATGCTCGGAGCGGCGCTGTGAAAGATGCAAGATCTGGAAAGCTATCCACAGGAAGCCCGCGGCGTAAGCGTTACTTTTTTTCCAGCTGCTGCAGCAGAGTGGCCGCTTCCGCCTTCAGGGAATCATCGTCCTCGTCACGCTTAGGGAGAGAAGGGATAACCGCGAGCTGTTCCTTCGCCTTGTCATACTCGTCGTCCCTTATGTAAGCTTTTGCCAGGTCGAGTCGGAACATGACGAATTCGGGATCAAGCGAAATAGCCTTCTTATAGAACTTGATGGCGTCTTTAAGGTTCCCCCACGCCAGGCCAAGGGGCCAGCGGAACATGAGCGGTTTTTCAGAGAGCTTGGCATGGGTTCTTCCGAGGACATAGTAGGCAATGGCATTATTTGGATCGAGCGAGATCGCGCTCTCACAGTCGTTCCTGACCTGCTTGACGATCGAGCCGACGCTGAAAACCCCCTTGAAGAGGGCTATCTTTCCGCCTGCGACTGCCCTGTAAGTATATGCCATGGAGCTCTTTGGATCAGACTTCACCGCGCTGTCAGCATAGTCAAACGCTAGCTGATACACTTTTAGCTCGGCGTTTTTTTCCGTGTCTGTCGCGTGAGGCATGTGGTCCGCGATGTGTGTCTCAACCCGCGCGAGTCTCCACAGGACGCTGGCGTCGTGGGGGAACTCAGCGTCCGCCTTGAGTAGTATTTCGAGGGCCCCCTTGTTGTCGAATTTGTTGAACAGCTCGTCGCTTTGCTTGAGCATTTCCTGGGCAGAGGATGAAAAGGCGGCAATAAATAGCGCCGCAAAAGCCAGCAGTAAATATTTCATTCGGGCCTCCGTGCTTTTGTGCGCCGGTCAGTCGCCTAACTGTAGTCGCCTTATCTCGTCGCGGAGTTTTGCGGCTCTCTCGTAGTCTTCCCGGCTAATCGCGTCTGTCAGTTCCTTTTGAAGCTGTTCCATCTTGGCTTCTTTCGTGTATGCAGGCGAGCGCTCCCTGTTCTTCTTCGGTCTCTCGGCCTTGGATTCTACCTCGCTGTCTGTTTCATCCGGTGTCTCCGGAGTGGCAGCAGCTTCTTCCATGACCGTCTCCGCGACGTAGATTGGGGCGCCGAACCTGATCGCGATTGCTATCGCATCGCTCGGTCTTGCATCTATTTCGTGATTCAGAGAATTCCCTTCAACGTTGAGCCGCGCATAAAACGTACCGTCGCGGAGTTCGCTGATTAACACGTCGGAAAGCACGTTGCCCAGTGAATCGAGAACATTTTTCACGAGGTCGTGCGTCAGAGGCCTCGGCGGTTTGATTCCCTCAAGTTCCAGTGCGATCGCCTGGGCTTCGAACTGTCCGATTATTATCGGGAGTCTTCGCTCCCCTTCGGTCTCTTTCAATATCAGGGCGTATGCTCCCGGGCTCGACGGACTGGGGGAAAGCCCGAGAATATCTACCATCACCTTGTCCAAATAAAATTCTCCTTATTCATCGTCAATTTGCGGAATCGTTCAGTCTTTTCCAAGTGCCATTCTCAACTGCGCCGACATCTCCGGGATTATCTCAAACGCGTCTCCGACAATTCCGTAGTCCGCCACCTGGAAAATCGGAGCATCCTTGTCTTTGTTGATCGCGACTATGTGCTTTGAAGACGACATGCCGGCGAGATGTTGTATCGCGCCTGAGATCGCGACTGCGATATACAAGGACGGGGACACTGTTTTTCCGGTTTGACCAACCTGATCGTCATGCGGTCTCCATCCAGCGTCGACTGCCGCCCTCGACGCGCCGACAGCGCCTCCCAGGAGGTCCGCCAGCTCTTCTATCATTTTGAAATTCTCAGGCCCGCCGAGTCCTCTGCCCCCTGACACGATAATGCTGGCCTCCGTCAAGTCGGGGCGTCCGGCCTTCGATATGGCGGTGTTCGTAACTCGGGAAGCAAAATCGGAATCATTCAAATCTACCGGCAATTTTTCCACCGAGGCAGCAGAGCCATTTACACTTGCAGGGCTGAACACATTCGGTCTGATAGTAATGACTTTCTTATGAGAAGTGATATTAACGTCGATTAGCGCTTTACCTGCGTAAACGGGCCGAGTCGCTAGTACATTTCCGCCTTCGCCCTTGAGCGCGACGCAATCCGCGGCCAGTCCGGCCTTAAGCTTCGCGGCAACTCTTGGTGCAAGATCCTTCCCCATAGCGCTTGCCGGCAAGATTACGACATCAGCCGAAAGCGACTCCACCGCGGCGGCGATAACCTTTGCGTACGCCGTTGTCGAGTACATCCCTAATCTGTCATCATCGACTACATATGCCTTTTGCACGCCATACCCACCTAATCCGGGCGCGATTGCTCCGACACCTTTGCCGACGACCAACCCTAAGGCTTCGCCGCCGAGTTCAACAGCGAGCTTTGATGCTGCGTATGTCGCCTCAAACGCGACTTTCTTGAACTTCAAACCCGCCTGCGCTTCATGAGCCGCTTCCGCAAATGCCACGATCTTCATTAGATTTTCTCCTCTCTAAAAGATTTTAGCTTCTTCGTGAAGGAGCCTGACAAGTTCCGGCACTGCGGTTTTGTCGGTCCCGAGTATTTTGCCCTGCTCTTTCGGAGCGGGCTTTCTCATAGCAGTCACCTCTGTGAGCGACTCCACGGCGGAAGGCGTGATTTCCTGAATCGGCTTCGACTTCGCCGCCATTATTCCTTTCAAAGACGGATATCGCGGCTCGTTCAAACCCTTCTGAGCGCTTATCACGCAAGGGAGCGTGAGCTCTACTGTTTCTTTACCTCCCTCAATTTCTCTTTCGCAAACCACTTTCTTTGCACCAGCATCGACATCGAGTTTCACGACGACTGACGCTGATGGAAGTCCGAGCATTTCGGCAACCATCGTCCCTACTGCAGAATCGTCGTAATCTATGGACTGCTTCCCGAAAAAGATGATATCCGCGCCTGCGTCTTTCAGCGCGCCTGTGAGCATCGAAGCGACCGAATACGAATCTCCCGCGTTCTCTGCCTTTATGTGGATACCTTTGTCGCCGCCCATCGCGAGAGCTTTTCTAATCACTTCCTTATGGGAATCGTTTCCTGCTGAAACATAAGTGACTTCTCCGCCGAATTTGTCTTTCAACTGAAGAGCGGCCTCTACCGCGAATTCATCATACGGATTGAGAATAAGGTTGATCTCGGAGCGATCGATGGTTTTGCCATCCTGACCGACTTTGACTCTCGTTTCCGTATCCGGGACCTGGTTGACACAAACGAATAGCTTCATTTGTCACCTCTTTTGGATTTTGTGGTAAGTGTAGAAAAAGTTATGGCGGCAGGCGTAGAACTTCAAGGGAAGAGGCGTGTAATCGTTGATTGCGATCCTCCTCTTCGGTATATTTTTACAAATGCCTGGTGACGGCAAACGGAACTCGTACGAGTTTTTTGAAGAGAGACTTAGGAAGTCTCTAAGGGTGGATGCACGCTATTCCATCCTCGAATTCATTCCCGCCAAGGATTATCTCTACATCTTCACCGATTCGCTCGCGAACGCGATGCATATTTCTCAAGTGTACCAGGATTTATCAATCCGTTTCAGAATCAAAATAGTTTTCCTTCCCGATAAGAGAGTCGGGTTGCAGACGAAGGGCGTTTGTCATGTCGGTGTGGCGCCCGTCAGGAGGTACGCTGCCTCAGCGAGCGAGCAAGTCACGCAGGTTCTCTATGGAGAGACTTTCGACACGCTTCAGATCGACCGAACATGGGTGAGGATCAGGCTCCACGCGGACGGTTACATCGGCTGGATCTCATCCGATCAGGCGACGCTCATGGATGACGACACGTTTTACGATTTTCAATTCCTGCCGAAGGTTTTCGTCGCGGGGGATGTTGTCCCACTTCGCGCCAAGCCGTCACCGCGTGCGGACATCTTACGTGAAGCAGTATATCCCGCAACGCTGAAAGTTGTGGGGGCTAAGGGCCGATTCCTATCAGTCAGAATGCCGGACGGCCTAGTCGCATGGGTGGATAAGACCTCGACAAGCAATTCCATTGTGCGGCGGGAATTTTCCGTCAAAAACCTGCTCAATACCGCGAGAAGATTTCTAGGAGTGTCATATATCTGGGGAGGGAGAAGCGCGAAAGGGTTTGATTGTTCAGGCTTTGTCCAGACGGTCTACAGGCTAAACGGAATAAGTCTGCCTCGGGATGCCGACATGCAGTTCAAAGCGGGAGAAGGGCTTGGCACGTCGATTAGGAAACTAAGAGCAGGTGATTTATTGTTTTTTTCATCGAATGGCAATAAAATAACCCATGTAGCGATTTACACCGGAAAAAACGAGGAATTTATACATTCTTCCGGATTCGTTCGCGTTAACAGCTTCGACCGGAAGAGGAAAAATTTCAGCAATAAATTGTTATCAACTTTTGTGGGTGCGTGTAGAGTTGTCTAACGAAAGTGAGGTGAAGTCGTCTTCAGTCTATATGAAAATGAAATTGCTTTAGAGAGTCATGATCGAGTCTACGGAAAGGTTTTACTCCTCAACCAGAACTACGAACCGCTAACAATTTGTAGCTGGAAGAAAGCGGTAATCCTCCTTTATCTAGGAAAGGCGGAGCTGATCGAACGGTACGACGGCAGAGTGTTGCGATCAGTATCGACATCCGTCCCGATGCCCAGTATTGTAAGGCTGTCAGTCTACTACAGGATCCCTCATAAACGGGTAATACTATCAAGGAAGAACATCCTCCGCCGGGATGGCAACAAATGCCAGTACTGTGGCAGGAGCGATACGATGCTGACAGTCGATCACATCATTCCCAGAACCCGCGGCGGTGAGGATACATGGGAAAACCTGGTCTGCGCGTGCATGAAGTGCAACAACAAGAAGGGCGATCGCACTCCTGAAGAGGCGGGCATGCATCTTCTTACAATCCCCCGCAGGCCGAACCATGTGGCTTTTATCAGACATTTCGTCGGAAGGATCGACGAGAAGTGGAAGCCTTATCTTTTTATGAAGTAGAAAATTTTCGTAAATTAGGCATTGCCTGCGGACCGCGCTATCTTGTTCCTCTGTTGAATTTCCGATTGGAGTTTAGCGGAAACCTCGTGAGATTCGTGGCGAAAAAAATTTCGTAACAATCATAAATCTAAATGCCTAATAAGAAAATTATTTTGAGTGGGATGCGCCCAACCGGGAAACTGCATCTCGGACACTGGGCTGGTGCGCTCGAAAACTGGGTCGCGCTCCAAAACGAGGGGGGGTACTCAAATTATCACCTCATCGCGGATTATCACGCGATCACGACGAACCTCGATACTTCGCACATCCATGAATATTCGCTCAAGATGGTTCTCGATTGGCTGTCTGCAGGCATCGATCCCGACCACAGCCCGATATTCAGGCAGTCTCAGGTAAAACAACATACCGAGCTCCATCTCATCTTTTCCATGCTCATAACAACTGCCCGCCTTGAGAGGAACCCGACATTGAAAGAGCAGGTGCGAGACCTCGAACTCGGCCCAATAAGCTACGGGTATCTCGGATATCCCGTCCTCCAGGCGGCAGACATACTATTGTACAAAGGCGAGGTCGTTCCCGTCGGCGAAGACCAGCTTTCGCACGTCGAGATCACTCGGGAGATTGCCAGGGACTTCAACAGGCAGTATGGCGATGTCTTTCCCGAGCCCGCTGCCAAGCTCACGAAGTTCGCGAGACTTCCGGGCCTCGACGGTAAGAAAATGAGCAAGTCTCTCAACAACGCGATTATGCTCTCGGACGAGCCGGACGAGGTCAAGAAGAAAATGAAGAAGGCCGTCACCGACCCCCAGAAGATAAGAAAAGGCGACCCTGGAAGGCCCGATGTTTGCCTCGTTTTCACGTATCACAAGAAGTTCAACGCTTCTGAGGAACAGGAAATAAGAACAGGCTGCGAAAGCGGGCAGCTCGGCTGTGTCGATTGTAAGATGCGGGCGGCTGAAAGGATAAATACTTTCCTCGATCCGTTCAGAGAGCGGCGTAAGAATTACGAGAACAATCCTGAAAAACTTGAAAGCATACTGAAAGCAGGTGAAGAGAAGGCGCGCGCTGTGGCAGATAAGACGATGAGCGACGTGCATAAAGCGATGAAGATGGGATGACTTACAGAGTTAAACTGAACGACTTTGAAGGTCCCTTAGATCTTCTCCTATTCTTCATCAGGCGCGATCAACTTGACATATACGACATACCGATTGCCCGGATAACACAGGAATTTCTCGACTATGTCCATTTCATAAGGATGCTCGACCTGGAAATAGCTGGTGAGTTCATTGTAATGGCTGCCACGCTAATGCAAATCAAGGTGCGGATGCTTCTTCCGCATGAAGAGGGGATCGAAGAGCTGATTGAGGAGGATCCGAGGAAGGCGCTCGCCGACAGGCTCGCGGAATATGCGCGCTTCAAGGAAGCGTCCCGCAATTTCGGATCTCTTGAAGAAGAGGGGAGCAGATTTTTCTACCGCACCTATTTTAAACAGGATGATAGGGAATTCGTTTCCCCCGAAGATGATGAGCTTAAGAATGCCACGCTCATCGACCTCGTGACCGCGTTTAAGCATGCGATGGACAGGCTTGAGGCCACTCCCTACCACAACATCCATAGACTTAATGTCACGATTGAGGAGCAAATCGATTTCCTCGTTGCGGCGGTGGAAGAGAAGCCGGCCCTCCATTTTTTGGAGATCGCCGTCGGTATACACGAGCGGATTAGGTTAGTGGTGACTTTCATAGCGCTCCTGGAATTGATAAAGAGGAACGTCCTGCGCGTACAGACGAGAGGCGGATTCAATGATTTTATTATTACTAAATATGATGCTGTATCCGAAGGCGCCTTCGGGGAGGAGGATAATGTCCAAGGATCCTAATTCCCCGAATCAAAACGAAGGCATCGAAAAGGACAAAGCACAGGATACACAGAGGATTGGCAACAGTCCCGCCGCCAGCAACGCTCCACGCCTAGCGGAACTCCATTTCCCGGTCTCCGACCTTGAAAAGGGCGACAAAGAATATGAGGCCCCCGTCAATTTGACGGCTCCGCAAGGTTTGCCTGAACCGTCCCACGAAGAGGAACAAGCCGACGAAATTCACGACGAGATGCCAACTTCTGATGCGGATAACATGGAACACCTCCGGCAAGGAGATGAAGAAAGCTCAGGGGCTTCAGAACCGATTTCATCCGATTCGGTTGAAGGAGTTGAACATTTGACGGTTTCCACCAACGATGCTCCGCAGCCTGAGCCTGCGGATGATTCCACGAATATGGCAGATTCTGCCGAACCGGTGACTCCGGCAGAGCTGCGCCCTGAGGCGAACAATGAAAGCGGGACTCTCGAAGATAGACAAGCTGCGCCGACTTCATCTGAAGATGAAGCTCAGAGTGCCCCGCAAGAGGAATTTCTTCCAACCGCCGGCGAGGATGTTTCCGTGCAAGCGGGAGTTCCTGCCGAGAGCCGGACTGAAGCAACCTTAGAAGGTTCTTCCGTGGAAGGGGATGTGGGACCCGTGGCCACAGAGCCGGCAGATTTCGCCGAACCTTCAGGCATCGAAGAAGCGCATGAATCACTCACGGAAAACGTTGCCGCTAATACGGATGGCGCGGATTCTGCGAAGGAAAGCGAAGCTTCTGTCGAAAGTGAAATGTCTGAAGCCGCCGGAGCAGCGCTCGAGCCGTTGAGCTCGATATCAGGGATGGTCATCCCTCCTGCCGTCGTGACACCAGGAGCTTTGGCAACTGGGTTGCAGGACGATGAAGATAATACCGAGGGGCCTGCTGAGAATATTGAATCGGCAAGTCAGGAGAATACTCAAGACCAGGTCTCCGCGGAAGATAAGGCTGAGGCTGAAGAAGATGTCGGCACGATTGGTAAGCAAGAATCAGCGCTCCGGCCGGAGGAAGGCCGGAAAGCGGAAGCGCCGGCTGAACGTATAGAGGTGGAGCAAGAAGCAAAAGCTGAAGAGCCTCCCGCTGAAACGGAACAGTTGTTGGCAGTTGGGGACGTCGCCGAAATATCTGACGAAACCATCTCGACACAAGAGAGTTTAGAGCAGCAAGGGAAGGTCGAAACCGGCGAACCGTCGACAGTCGAAGGTACTCGCGAGGTTGCCGAAGAGCCTTCCCCAATTGAAGAGAATGTGGGACAGGAAGAGCAAATCGAACAGAGTATACCAGTAGCGGATGTCGGCGAACGGACAGAGCTTGAAAATATCGGCGAGGTTTCCGAAGGATCTGTGCCCATCGAAGCTGATTCCGGGGAAGTGGAGCAGGTCGGGCAGGAGATGTCCGTGACTGAAGCCACGGAGCCTGCATCTGCGGGGCAGGAAGAAGTTGTTTCAAGTGAAGAAACCGGCGGTGACGAGGAACCGGAGGTGAGAGAGGAAGTAGTCGACGACCTGGCGCACATTATCGAGTCAATCATATTTGCCTCGGATGAGCCGCTTTCGGTCCCGACTATTAAGTCGGTACTCGACGCCGCCCACACTTTTGGGCGCGTAAATCCAGACATGATAACATCGCGGGTCAGTGCGCTGAACGCCAAATATGAGGCCGATGGCACTGGCTTCCATATTGTCGAGATCGCGAATGGATACCAGTACGCGACGCGCAAGGAGATGGCACAGTGGGTGTCCAACCTTTTCAAAGAGAGGTCGAAGAGAAGGTTGTCTAATTCCGCGCTTGAGACGGTGGCCATCATCGCCTACAAACAGCCGATCACGAAGCCCGAGATCGAATCGATCCGCGGCGTTAACGTCGACTACGTCCTTCATAACCTCCTTGAAAAGGAACTAGTAACTGTAGTCGGAAGGGCGGAGACAGTAGGTCGTCCGCTCCTATACGGGACGACGCAGAAATTTTTGAAAGTCTTCGCGCTTAAGAGTCTCGATGACCTTCCGAAGCTGCGCGAGATAGAAGAAATCATAAAAGAGATAAAGAGCAAAGGCGCGGAGGAGTCGATACAGCTCGAAATAACGGCGCTGGGAGATTCGTCATCTCCGGAGCCTGCCGCGGGCGGCGACATCGCGCCCAAAGCGCCTTCAGAGAACGGAGCGGAATAGTTAATTGGCAGCACAGGAATTAGTCAGGATAAACAAATACCTCTCATCTTCCGGCGTCACGTCGCGCCGCAAAGCGGATGAGATGATTGCCGCCGGAAGAGTCAAGGTGAACGGCAAAGTTGTCAAAGAACTCGGCACCAAGATTACCCCCGGCAAGGACAAGATCGAAGTCGACGGCAAAGGAGTAAGAACCAGTACGCGGCTCGTGTACATACTTCTAAACAAGCCAAAGGACGCCGTTACCACGTCCAGTGATGAGAAGGGAAGACGAAGCGTCATGGATCTGGTCAAGGTGCGGGAAAGAGTGTACCCGGTGGGGAGGCTTGACAGGAACACGACCGGCACTCTTCTTCTCACGAATGACGGGGAACTGGCTAACCGCCTGATGCACCCGAGACATCTCGTACTGAAGGTTTACAAAGCGACTCTCGAACGGGCGCTCAAGGAGCGCGAATTCGCCAGGCTCAAGAAGGGAGTCCTGATAGACAATTCAGTGACAGTGCCTGATGACGTCTATGTCCTTCCGGATAGCAACGGCCTCGAAGTAGGAATATCTGTCCATGAAGGGAAACACCATCTTATCAAGCGGATCTTCGAGTCTTTTGAGATACGAGTAATTCAACTCGATCGATACTCTTATGCCGGTTTGACACATCGTGGGCTGCAACGTGGGGAGTGGCGGAACCTGACGAAGAACGAAGTCGCGAACCTGAGGAAGCTTGTAGAACTGTCCGCTGGATGAAAGACATAGATTGGTTTGCCTCAATTTGTGCCGCCAACGGTCTGAAGATTTCCGAGGACCAGGCTTCATTGTTCGAGAAATACCGCTCGCTTCTCGTCACCGCCAACAAGCAGTTGAACCTCATCTCCCGAAAAGACGAAGACAACTTCTATCCAAATCACGCTCTCAACTCGGTCTCTTTTCTTTTCCGAAAGGAATTGATTCCCGACGCGTCGATGGTCGACCTTGGCACAGGCGGTGGACTTCCCGGCATTCCGGTTCACATCATATATAGAGATACCAGGGTCACTTTTATAGACTCGATTACGAAAAAGACCTCCGCACTCATTGAGATTTTACAGGAGTTGGGGCTGCGAACGGCTCGCGTTGTGAACGGCAGGGGAGAAGAACTCTCGAAAAAGGGTGATTTTCAGGCGCATTTTGATTATGTTATCAGTCGCGCGGCAGGGAAGCTGGACGATGTCGCGAAGTGGTCTCGCGGATTCTTGAAAGACTCCGGCACCGCTTCTGGCGAGACAATTCCCTCGGGGACTTTAATCGTACTAAAAGGCGGCGCATTCGAAGAGGAACTGAAACACACGAGAAGTATCAAGTCTGTAGCCTCTGCAGACGTGATCGACGTGACCTTCCATGGCATGGATGAAATCTACAACAAGGAAAAGAAGTTGGTTTTGATATCGTATAAGAAAGCAGCGTTTAGGAGCCAAAATTGAACGAGCAACTGGATAATCTTTCAGACCGAGAGTCATTCGAGCAGGAACAAAACGAGCTCACAAAAAGAAGGATTGCCGAGCTTGAGGAACTGAGAAAGCTTGGTCTCAATCCATACACTTACAGCTTTGACGTCGACAGCTATTCTTCCGAAATCCTGCAGTCGTTTAAGGACGACGCGCCGCAGCAGGAAGTCTCGATCGCCGGGAGAATTGTATCGCTAAGGCGAATGGGGAAAGCTTCGTTCTGCCACATAAGGGACTCGAAGGGAAAGATACAATTATATCTGAAGCGCGACGAAATTGGACCTGCCTACGACCATTTCAAGCTGATGGACATTGGAGACATTATTGGGGTGAAAGGAATAGTCTTCCGCACAAAAACAGGCGAGGTTTCGATACACGCTAAGAACCTGGAACTCCTTTCTAAATCGATCCGCCCGCTCCCTGTCGTGAAAGAAAAGGTCGATGAACAGGGTAACAAGACTGTATATGATCCTTTCTCCGATAAAGAGCTGAGGTATCGTCAGCGCTACGTCGATCTTGTGGTGAATCCCGATGTAAGAGAAGTCTTCGTCAAACGGGCCAAAGTTGTCGGCTCGGTCAGAAGGTTTCTCGACGAGAGAGGTTACCTTGAAGTAGAGACGCCCGTACTTCAGCCGATATACGGCGGTGCGGCGGCAAGACCGTTCGTCACGCACCACAACGCTCTGGACTTCGATTTTTATTTGAGGATTTCAGATGAACTTTACCTGAAGCGGCTCATTGTGGGCGGCTTCGAGGGAGTTTACGAGATCAGCAAGGATTTCCGGAATGAGGGAATGGACAAATCCCATAACCCCGAATTCACGATGCTAGAGCTCTACGTGTCGTACAAGGATTACAACTGGATGATGGACCTTGTCGAGCAAATGGTCCACTCCGTCGCCGTTTCGGTGACGGGCGGAGCGAGGGTGAAGGTCGGTGAGAATGAGATCGAGTTCACGCCGCCGTGGAAGCGAATCACGATGCTCGATTCCATCCGGGAAGTCACAGGTGAGGATCTCGCGGGCAAATCCGAAGATGAGCTCGCCGCGATCGCGAAGAAGCACCGCGTGGAAGTCGAGAGATCGATGGGCGCCGGAAAAATAATCGACGCGATATTTTCCGAGCTCGTTGAACCGACGTTAATACAGCCTACCTTCATAACCGATTACCCGGTAGAAATGTCTCCGCTCGCAAAGCGGCATCGTTCTAAGCCGGGGCTCGTCGAGAGATTTGAGTTGATGTGCAACGGCCACGAGTTGGCGAACGCATTCAGCGAACTTAACGACCCGCTCGATCAAAGGTCCCGGTTCGAGGACCAG
>JAJYRM010000227.1 GCA_021794075.1 Bacteroidota bacterium
GCCCATTGATCATGCCGGTCAGCGTAAATTTGCCGATCACCGTTATTGTTTTCAGCTTCTCTCTTTTTTTCCTCGTATTGGAAACATGCAGTTTCAAAAGTGCGGGGATCGTTATCAATGAAATGAGAGTCGCGGCAAGGAAGACATCGTGGACAGTCAGGACTTTCGTTAAAAGGGCGCCGAGCGCGGTAGCCAACCCGGAGATGAAAGAGAAGACCGAGTAGAATTTGGTCCTTTCGTCTCTAAGTGTCAGCTCAGCAAGCACGGCGTTTTGAACCGGTTGAATCGCGCCGCTAACACCGCCTCCTAGGGAGCCGGTCGCCGAGAAACCGCCAATCATCGCGGCCACCATGATCCAAAGGAAACTCGTAGAGAAGTAGACGATAAAGGCGCTCACGGGGAGGAGAAGGCTCAAGACGATAAGCGTATTTCGCTTTCCCCAGGAGTCCGCAGCAAGGCCGCCGAGGTAACCGAGGGCCGCGGTCGCGACTCTGGCAGACACGAAGATTATCCCCATCTGGAGCGCTCCATAATGGAGCGTCGTGAGTATGTAATACGGAAACGCCACCCCGATCATTCCACCAGAAACGCTTCTGCCAACCCTGTTGATCATCAGGAGGTGAATATCGAAGTTCGCTCGCTGTGAACGCGGATAAAACGGGTTCATAGAAAAGAGGAAAGCTGAAGGAGGTATTCCGCAGAGAGGCATCGATCGACATCGATGCCTCTCTGATTATTTGTCGAACGAGCGCCTATTTGGGGATAGTCTCCAAGCGTTTCAAATCTTCTCGAAGCGGGCCTGGAAGAACCTCAGATGTTTCGGCTCGTAAACCATCTTAAGCCCACGAATCTTCTTGCGGTTTTCGTAGACTTCCAGGATCGATTCGGCGGTAACGTCCATGTGCGCCTGAGTGTAAACGCGCCTTGGAATGGTCACCCGAACGAGCTCGAGCTTCGGATGCCGGTTCTCGCCAGTCTTCGAATCGCGGCCAGCTGAAACTATGCCGCGTTCCATAGTGCGCACGCCGGAGTCGACATAGATTTCAGCAGCAAGAGTCTGGGCTGGGAACTTATCCTGCGGAATGTGCTCCAGAATTTTTTTCGCATCGAGAAACACCGCATGTCCGCCGATCGGCCTCACAATCGGGATTTCCCAATCGATCAGCTTCTGCCCGAGGTACTCAACCTGGCCGATTCGCGAGCGGATGTAATCTTCCTTCGTCATTTCCTCCATGCCTCGCGCCATTGCTTCCATGTCGCGTCCAGCCAATCCGCCGTAGGTATGAAGTCCTTCGAATACGACAACCATGTTTCGCGCCTCGTCGAAGATCTCTCTATCGTTTATAGCGAGGAATCCGCCGATATTTACCAGAAGATCCTTTTTACCGCTCATCGTTGCGCCGTCCGTGTAGGAGCAAAGCTCTTTCAAAATCGCGGCTATCGATTTCCGTTCGTACCCCTTCTCGCGGGTTTTTATGAAGTAAGCATTCTCCACCGCGCGCGTGGCGTCGAGAATTATTTTTATGCCGTGGCTTGAAGTAAGCTTCCTGACCGCCTTGATATTCTCCATCGAGATCGGCTGCCCACCAGCCATATTCACAGTTGCGGCGACGCTGATGTACGGAATCTTATTCGCGCCAACCTTCTTTATCAAATCCTCAAGCTTCTGAAGATCGACGTTTCCCTTGAACGGATGAGGCGACTCGGGATCGTGCGCGTCGTCTATGATCACGTCGACGAACGCTCCCCCCGCCCTCTCCTGGTGTTCCCGTGTCGTCGTAAAATACATGTTCCCGGGTATGTAGTCGCCCTGCTTGATCATGATCTGGGAAATGATGTGTTCGGCGCCTCGTCCCTGATGTGTCGGCACGAGGTACTTGTAGCCGTAATACTTCTGCATGTTGGCTTCGAGGTAGTAGAAGTTCTTGCTTCCGGCGTAGGCTTCGTCGCCAAGCATCATTCCGGCCCACTGGTAATCGCTCATCGCGTTCGTGCCGCTGTCTGTTAGAAGGTCGATATAGACATCTTCCGAACGAAGGAGAAACGTGTTGTAACCCGCCTCTTCAATCGCCTCTACCCGGTGTTGTCGGGTAGTGGTCTTCAAGGGCTCAACCACCTTGATCTTGAAAGGCTCAGCCCAGCTTCGTCTTGTTGGTTTTGGGTATGGCATTTCGTCACCTGTTTGGTTGGACAAAAGTTAATGCGAAAATTTATCCGGTAGGATCAATAGATTCAATGGAATCCGGAATAATGGAATCGCGTATTGGTAGATAGTAGCCGTAGTGGTCTTCGTGGGATAATGGATAAGGGAATGATAAGATTTTGAAATGCTTGGAAGTTGGAACCGTGGAATTATGGATTAGTTGATGTATAGTAAAATGGAACAAGTGGATTATTAAATTAGGTTTACGATGAAAATGCTTAACATTAATCCGGCGAGAAGAAGTAGGTGAACGGGAAAGTCCTCTCACTCCTTCGAAGTCCAGTCAACGGCGAAAGGCTTGAACTGATTGAAAGAGCCGGCGAGACGTACCTTATCGGAACAAACAGCGGCACGTCCTTCCCGGTACGAGATGGGATACCGATCTTCATAGATCCGGGCCGGCTTACCGTAGCCAATGAGAAGAGCAGGATCTATTATGATATTCTCTCCCCCTTTTACCGGTTCACGCAGTCCGTGTATTACAAAATAAGAGGCGGGGAAGAACGGTCGCGGAGCGAATACCTTAGATACGTTGAAGTCAGAAACGGCGACTCCGTCCTCGAGGTTTCCATAGGCAACGGAGTGAATATAAAATATCTCCCAATGAACGCGGAATATTTTGGAGTGGATGTTTCGTGGGGACAACTGAAGAGGTGCCAGCGAGGCGTCGGTCTGAAAAGAGATGTCGAAGTATTCCAGGCAGAGGCTGAAAGTCTCCCCTTTCGCGACGAAGCCTTCGATGTCGTCTTCAATGTCGCTTCGATCAATTATATCGAGGACAAGAAGAAGGCAGTTGACGAGATGTTTCGAGTCGCTAGGCCCGGCGCGCGGCTTTTAATAGCCGATGAGACTGAGAAGGCGGCCCGTGCGCATAACAAGCTCCCCATCTTTCGTGGTTTCTTTAACGGCTCAAGAGACCCGGTCACTCCACCGGTCGACCTCCTCCCGTCCGATGCGAAAGAGGTCAGAC
>JAJYRM010000007.1 GCA_021794075.1 Bacteroidota bacterium
GTCCCAGTGGGTCTGGTATAAATCGATGTAATCCGTTTGAAGCCTGCGTAGTGAGTCTTCAACGGCAGAAAGGATATACTTCTTTGAAATGTCTCTATACCCCTGTCCCATATCGGAGCCGACCTTCGTGGCAATAACAACCTCGTCCCGGTTCCGACGCGCCTTAATCCAGTTTCCTATTATTGTTTCGGATTCTCCTCCCTTGTTTCCAGGCAGCCAGCGCGAATAGGAATTTGCCGTGTCAATAAGTTGGAATCCAGCTGCGGTGAACGCGTCGAGTAAATCGAATGATTTCTTTTCGTCAACAGTCCATCCGAATACATTCCCGCCAAAGGCGAGGGGTGATACATGGATAGATGTCTTGCCGAGTTGTCTTTTGTTCATATCGGTTGCCTTTTTTCTAGGAAATGGAAAGGTAATTGACGGACCCGTTAAATAGTCTACCGAAGCATGTCAAGATGCGACAATCTCTTTCAACGCGGCCACGAACTGTTCGGGGTTGTCAGGCGTGACCACGACGGTCTTGTCAGAAAATTTCAAGACGACGGCGAGTTTTGGATCAGTGGCGTATGCACGGTAGTTACCAAGTTTGTCGTTTCGGAAAAAGCCCGCGATGCAGAACAGACCTCCGTTCCCGAAACGCACTGAGCCTTTCATTGCGTCCGGGTCAATTTCGTATGATCTCAGGTCTGAAAGGTCAATCCTTGAGTGCCAGAAGAAACGTTGGATAAAGAGGGTATCACGAGTTATGATGTATCCGCGTATAACGAAAAGAGAGGAACCGCTGGCAATGAGTAAAGGTATGCCAGTCAACATGAAAGTATCGAAGAATCCGGCCCGGTGAAATTCGTTGCGTCCCAGCGTGGAGATCAGGAACAGTACAACGATGAACGCTAGCGTTGAGTAACTCAATTTCCGGCTCCAGGGCGACCGGAATGCCATATATCTTTCCATAGTCTCTTTCCATTGTACGAAAAAATATAAAAGTGCATCTTTGAAAACACAAAGGGGACATCGATTTTTCGGTGCAACTTACATTGGAATCGCTTATAATACCCAAAGAAGGCTGAACGGTTCGGGTCCGGACCTGCATAATTAATAACATTGGACGTCAATGCGCATCTGTATATTTGAAGATGAATATTATACGCGTCTTCTGCCGCTAAGCTTCATGCGACCCGTTTACGACTTGAGGTGCGGCCAGTTGACTCTCAGAGAAAAGATTGCGAGGGTGTACCCCGACGAGATCTTCATTCTGATGGCACGAGAGTATCTCAGGAACGTGGTTAAGGAAAGGCATCCCGGCTCTTTTGTTAATGAATTTCCGGCGGATACCGATCGGTTGCTCCTTATCAACGGAAGAATTCTATATAGCGGGGAGGTGGCGCGCTTGTTCGCGGATAGAGGTAAAGACGTTGTCTTCGTCCGCGGTGACTTGGCCGTTGGCGCGTGGCTGTCGGGAGAAAATCTTAACGAGTTCAGGAAGCGCATATCTAGTGGAGTCCTTTCGCGCGACAGCTTAACTCAAATCGATAAGGTGGAGCTTCCTGAAGTTGAACTCATAAATTACCCCTGGGATCTTGTGCGCAGAAACGGAGAACAGTTGTTTTCTGACTTTCAGCTCGCGGCGATCGGAAAACCGGGAATGCAGGGGAAGGTTTACGAAGGAGCGCATCTGCTCAACCCCGACAGCATTCACATCGGGAAGGCGTCAAAGATTAAACCCGGCGCGGTCTTGGACGCGGAAAACGGTCCGGTATACGTCGCTAGAAACGTGGAGGTGATGCCCAACGCCGTGATTCGCGGACCTGCCTTCATCGGAGAGGGGAGTGTTATTAAGGCGGGCGCGAAGATATACGAAAATACTTCTATAGGAGAAAGCTGTAAGGTTGGCGGGGAGGTTGCCGGCTCCATCATTCACGGACACTCGAACAAGCAGCACGAAGGCTTCCTCGGCCATTCATACCTCGGAGAGTGGGTTAACATCGGCGCGGGTGCGAGCACCAGCGACCTGAAAAATGATTACGGTAACGTAAAGGTCTATAACAGCGGAATCATGATGGATACAGGTTTGCAACACGCTGGACTAACGATGGGTGACCACTCGAAATGCGGTATAAACTTTTCTTTCAATACGGGGACGGTCGTCGGGGTTTTCTGCAACCTCTTCGGGACTTCCATTCCACCGAGATACGTTCCATCATTTTCGTGGGGGGAGCAGCCTGAAAAATTTGTGACATACCGGCTCGAGAAGGCTGCCGCGGTAGCCCGTACCGTGATGAAGCGCAGAGATGTCGACCTCAGCCCGGCGGAAGAGGATTTGATCAAGCGGGTTTTTGAATTGACCGTGGAAGACAGGGACACAGGTGGAGTTAAGAATTAATGCCAGCTTTTTCTCGGTTTTCTGAGGCTACTGGCTGGCAGTCTTCAGGGCGTTACGTTCGCACTACCGCGACCCAAAAGGTTCCGCGGTCGATCTTCTCCTTCTTTCAAAAAGACTAGGAGGTTAATTGGAACACAAAGAGCAAATACGCATCGCATCCGGCCAGGGCTATTGGGGAGATCTTCCGCAGGCGCCTTACTGGCAGGTGAGCAAAGGCCTCACCGATTACCTCGTGATGGACTATCTCGCGGAGGTAACGATGTCTATCCTACAAAAACAGAAATCGCGCGACCCCAACCTCGGCTACGCGAAAGATCTCCTCCCAGTTATGGAGCAGATTCTTCCGTTTGTTGTCCAGAAAAACGTCCGGGTCATTACTAACGGAGGGGGAGTGAATCCGCAGGCGTGCCGCGACGCGATCTTCGATATTGCCAGGAAGTCAGGCGTACGAGGTCTTAAGGTCGGCGTCGTATATGGCGACGATATTTATGAACGGGTTGATGCTCTTCTCAAGAATGGTCACGAACTTAAGAACATGGAAACGGGGGCGAGTCTGACGACAGTCCGAGATCGCCTTCAAAGCGCGAATGTTTACTTCGGCGCCTTCCCGATCGCGGAAGCTCTCAAGCAAGGGGCGCAGATTGTCCTAACAGGGCGGGCAACCGATACCGGCTTAACACTCGCGCCGATGATACACGAGTTCGGGTGGAGTGAAAAAGACATCGACAAACTCGCTGCCGGTATTGTTGCCGGACACATACTCGAATGTGGCGGACAATCCTCGGGAGGCAATTTCCTGAAAGACTGGAAGCACGTGCCGGACCTGGCGAATATCGGATTTCCGATCGCTGAAGCGCATGATGATGGTACAGTATATATTACCAAGCATGAAGGGACTGGGGGGCTTGTTTCCGTGGACACAATCAAAGAGCAGCTCCTTTATGAAATTGGCGATCCGAGGGAGTACATCACGCCGGAAGTGATAGCTGACTTCACAAGTATCAAATTAAAGGAGGACGGCGAGAACAGAGTAAGAGTTTATGACGTGAAGGGCCGTCCGCCAACCGACTCGTACAAAGTATCCGCGGCTTATTCGGATGGGTATTTCGCGGTCGGGACTCTTACGTACGGCTGGCCCGACGCGCTTGAAAAGGCGCAGGCTGCGGATAAGATTATGAGACAAAGGCTCTCCGACCTTGGCTACAAGTACGATGAATTTCACACTGAATACCTCGGTTACAATTCATGTCACGGCCCGTTGAGTCCGGTTCAGGTGGAGATGAATGAGGTTGTCCTCAGAGTTGCGGTTAAAGGAAAAGACAGGTATGCCGTCGAGGCATTCGGTAGGCAGCTTGTCCCGTTGGTCCTTACGGGACCTCCGACCGTGACCGGATTCGGCGCTGGACGCCCGAAACCACAGGAAGTTGTCGCCTATTGGCCTGCGCTCCTTTCAAAGTCGGCGTTGCAACCTGTTGTAGAAGTCACGGAGATGATATGAAAACAGTTCAGCTTGTCAAGTTGGCCCATGCGCGAAGCGGGGATAAAGGGGATGCTTCCAACATCGGCCTGATTGCCCTCAAGCCTGAGTATTACGCACTACTCAAAGAGAAGGCAACCGCTGAAGTCGTGAAGAAGCATTTCGCTGGAATATGCACCGGGCCTGTAGAGCGATACGAACTTCCAAATCTGCACGCCCTGAACTTTCTACTTCACGGCGCGCTCGGTGGAGGAGGGACAGTGTCGCTCCGTAACGACGCGCAGGGAAAGACGATGAGTACCGCGCTCCTCAGGATGGAGATCGAAGTCCCCGACGATCTGGGTTTGTGAGCGATCTCCAGAGCGCTTGGTAAGCTCCTTAGCAGAACCTCGATGGAGCGACTACTGCTGCGGGTTCACTCGTCGCTTCTGAATAAAGGCGGTGGTCAAAAGGGCTCCGAAAATTGTAAATATAGAGTACACTACTACAATTAGGAAAAAACTTAACAGCGAGTCCGCGAGTCCGGGGCGTTTCGCTGCGGCGATTGCTTGGCCCAACTGGTCCATCAGGCCAGCAGGCATCTTCTGACCAGCTAAGATCCTGTTGAGCAGGTTCTTGAGCATTTCGAACTTTACGTCGGCAATGTATGGCCCGATGGTTATGTTCAGAACCGTTTCAAATCCAGCGCCGAAGATTCCAGTCCAGAGACCGAGGTAGAATCCATCTATGTTCAGGATAGTGTAATCCTTCGGAACATCCATACGGAAGAAGAGCACTGCTAGGACGCCGCCTACGAAAAGCCCGGCACAGCAAAAACAATTTACCAGGTCTAACCCGGGGGCGAAGTTGACTATTGCAAGTATTAAGCCCGCGAACAATGCGGGGCGGAAATAAAGCGAACTATTTCTCATGCTGTGGGAGCCTCTTTGTTTTGAATTCCCTGATGAGCGAAATCCAGACCGGGACGATGAAGAATGAGAGCGAGATTCCGAAGATACCGCCCGTGATTGACCTTGATACGAACGTGTTGTGACCGATTCCCAGATAGTTCAGGCTGAAGTCTGCTACCATCGCGGCAAGAGGTATCGCCGCCCAGAGAGGGTTAGGTATCCGCGCGGTTTCGATCGGGCGAAAAAATGGGTACAAAATTATGCCGAGCGTGGCGCCATAATAAATCGAGGCGCAACGTGAGCATACTGCAAGTTTGTAGCCGAATATGTGAAAGCTTCTCGAATCGAGTTGGTCGCATATTGGCTGGAAGAATCGGTAGAATATATCCGCGTTGATTCCGAAATGAAGAAGGATTGGTGGGAATGTGAATAGCGTGTCCCAGACCAAGGCAAGCAAAAGTATTACGAGGTAACTCTTTTGTTCCGTCTTCAAACTTTCACCTGGGTGCCTGCGTTCTCTCCGGCAGCAATCTTTCCGGCGCCTGCGGCATCGGTGATGACTGCGATCCTTGCGCCGCCTTTCACGGCTCTTAACCCACTCTCAACCTTCGGGATCATTCCGCCTGTTATAACGCCGTTCTTTTTCAATTCTTCGAGCTGTCTTTCTTGAATTTCGGGAAGAACATCGCCGGAGTTGATAACCCCCGGCACGTTCGAAAGGAATATAACCAATTCGGCTTTAAGGAAAGATGCCATGGCGGCCGCGGCGTAGTCGGCATTTACGTTGAGAGATTCACCAGAAGTCTTGTCGAGACTAATGGGGGAGAGAACCAGAACGAATTCGGAAATCAGATCCTCGACGACACGCACGTTCACAGCGAAGACCTCTCCTACTAAGCCAATATCATCGCCCTCACGAGTTATTTTCTCGGCAACCATGATGCTCGCGTCGACTCCGCTCACACCCAGCGCGCTAATGCCCGCGCGCTGGAGAGTCTTAACCAGCCTCTTGTTGATTCCCCCGGAGAGCATCATTTCCGTCGCCTCGAGGCTTTTGACATCCGTGTATCTCATGCCGCTCACGAAATGAGTCTCGATGCCGAGTTTCTTGAGAAGGGCGGTGATTTCCTTCCCACCACCGTGGACGAGGACGATCTGGTGATTCGCTTTCCGGAGTTTTCCTACAAGCGCGGTGACTTCCGAAAGGAAGCCTGGATCGTCTATTTCGTTCCCCCCGATCTTAAGCACAATCTTCAAAGCAGTCCCTCAGTCTCTTCTATTCCTGCCATCACGTTGAAATTCTGAAGAGCCTGTCCCGCTGCGCCCTTGCCTAGATTGTCGATGGACGAAACTATGATCGCGTAAGGTGAATTCTCCACTTTCTTCACAGAAATAACCGACAGATTCGTGTTAATGGTATGTTGGAAAGTCGCGATTGATTTCTCTGCGAGGACTTTCACGAGCGGCTCATTGTCATACGTAGCCTGGAATATCCTGGTGAGTTCTCCAGTTGATAAATCGCTTTTCAATTTTACATAGATTGTGTTGAGCATCCCTCTTGTGATCGGCATTAAGTGCGGTGAGAAGATTATCTTCAGGTCCGACTTCGCGACTTTCCTCAGCTCTTGTTCGATCTCGCCGGTGTGTCTGTGGACATAGCCGATATTATAAGGAGAAACGTTCTCGTTCACTTCGGCGAACAGGAGTCGTACCTCCGGCTTGCGCCCGGCGCCCGTTACGCCGGATTTCGCGTCGATGATCACCGGCTCGGCGAGATCTATCAGCTTCTCCCTAAGAAGAGGGTAGACGCCGAGGATGGTGGCGGTGGGGTAGCAGCCAGGGTTGGCCACGAAACGGGCCTTCCTTATCGAGTCACGGTTGATCTCAGTAAGTCCGTAAACAAAGTCATCGAGGAAGTCCGGACTCGTATGCTTGTTGCCGTACCATTTTTCGTACTCCGCGGGGTCGTCAAAACGATAGTCCGCGCTGAGGTCGATGATCTTCATGACCTCAGACGTGCCTGCGATCTGTTCTACTACGCTCTTTGCCGCGCCGTGCGGAAGCGAGAGAAATACCGCGTCAAGTTCGGCAGTGTTCACATCGTCATTCTTGATTATTCGCAGGTCGTCCGTTGTCGCGAATAAATCGCTCAGCTTCTTTCCGGCGGATGTTTCCGCGGTAACGTACTTCAGCTCGACTTCTTTATGACGCTTAATCAAACGGTACAGCTCGTAACCGGCGTAACCTGATACGCCGTAAATGGCGACGCGGAATTTCTTATTCATCGTTCAGGCCAAATCCTTTGTGAAGAACGGCGACTGCCTTCTTCATGTCCTTTTCGTTCACGACCACGGAAATCTTTATTTCACTGGTCGAGATCATCTGGATATTAATTCCAGCCTCAGAGAGGTATTTGAACATCCTTGATGCTACGCCGGAGTGTGTCCGCATACCTACGCCGACCAACGAGACTTTCGAAACCTTGTCGTCTCCGACCACGTAAGTGGCTTTCTTCTCTTTGACAAGTTTGTTCAGGATTTGCATAGCTTTTTCGTAATCGCCGCGCGGTATCGTGAAGCTCATGTCGGTGAAGCCCTCGCTGCTAGCGCTTTGTATTATCATATCGACGACGATCTCCGCTTCCGCGAGGGGAGAGAAGATGCCGTATGCTATGCCGGGCTGATCCGAGACGTGGAGGACCGTGATTTTTGCTTCGTTCTTGTCGTAAGAAATGCCCGTTACAACCACGCTCTCCATATCAAGTGTTTCATTTACTACCATTGTACCCTCGCTGTCATTAAAACTGCTTCTTACATGAATTGGTATGTGAAATTTCATTCCAAACAAAACGGACCGCGTCTGCAAGACTTTAGCGCCCGAACTGGCGAGCTCGAACATTTCCTCGAAACTGATATTCTTTATCTTCTTTGCGGTAGGGACGATGTTGGGATCAGTTGTGTAGACGCCATCGACATCTGTATAGATCTCGCAGACGAGACCGCTTTTCGCGTGCGGCTTCATCGCTGCCGCGATGGCTACCGCTGTGGTGTCGGAGCCGCCGCGGCCAAGGGTCGTTATGTCGCCCTGCTCATCAACTCCCTGAAATCCGGCGACGATTGCGATCGCTCCTTCTTTCAGGACGCTTGTAAGCTTCTGAGCGTCGATTCGTTTTATGTGCGCTTTGGTGTACGCGGAGTCGGTAACGAGCCTTACCTGGTGGTTCTGCAGTGATCGCGCTTTATAGCCCATTGAAATCAGCGTCATGGAAAGCAAGGCTGTCGAAACCTGCTCGCCTGTGGAGACAAGGACGTCCATCTCCCTCGGATCGGGCGAGGTGACCGCGGATTTGGCGAGATCGATTAGGCGGTTGGTCTCACCGGCCATTGCGCTGACCACGACAACGACATCGTTACCTTCGTCCTTTGCCTTGGCCACGCGCTTGGCGACGTTGCGGATCCTCTCGATGGTGCCGACCGATGTCCCGCCGAATTTTTGTACTATCAACATTTTTGTTAGCCTGAGTTAATTCAATTCCATCAACTTCAAAACTTCCGACAAAACGGGTTTCGCGGAGAGAGGCGGAGTGATGCCCCGCGAAGCGGTGTCGGGATCCTTCAATCCGTTTCCGGTAAGCGTGCAAACGACGGTATCTTTTCCGGAAAAATATTTCTCCGCGACAAGCTTTCTGATGCCCGCGACAGAAGAGGCGGATGCGGGTTCGCAGAATATCCCTTCGGTCGAGGCGATAAGCCTTTGCGCGGAAATTATCTCGTCGTCCGAAGCCATCGCGATTGTTCCTCCGGAATCATCGCGCGCTTGAACCGCCTGTTTCCAACTTGCCGGATTGCCAATCCTAATCGCAGTTGCGATGGTCTCCGGATGTTCGAAAATCTTATTGTGTACGATCGGTGACGCGCCTTCGGCCTGGAAGCCCAGCATCTTGGGCAGGTCGGTTCCGTGTTTCTCTTTCCACTCCACATAACCTTTCCAGTAAGCGGTTATATTGCCGGCATTTCCGACCGGGAGGGAGTGGTGCGTCGGAGCCTTGCCGAGAGTCTCAATGATTTCGAACGAGGCGGTCTTTTGTCCTTCGATCCTGTAAGGATTTATCGAGTTTACGATGACGACGCTTGTCTTTTCGCCGACTTCGCGGACGATACGCAAGGCTTCGTCGAAGTTTCCGTCAATTTCTATGACCTTCGCGCCGTATATCAACGCCTGCGCCAGTTTGCCTATGGCTATTTTCCCTTTGGGGAGAACGACAAACGCCTTGAGCCCGGCCTTCGCGGCGTAAGCGGCCGCTGAAGCAGACGTATTGCCAGTTGACGCGCAAATAACCGCTTTGGCCTTGTCGAGCACGGCCTTCGTTATTGCTACTGTCATACCTCGATCCTTGAACGAGCCCGTCGGATTAGCTCCTTCGAACTTCAGAAAGATCTTGCATGGCGCTTTTAATTCTTTCCTAAGATTGTCGGCTTCTATAAGCGGCGTGTTTCCTTCAAGCAGCGTAGTGGGCTCGACATCCTTTGGCAGAGGGAGGTGTTCTAAATATCTTGCTATTACTCCTGAGTACTTCATCTTTTCTCTTTTTTTCTACCTGATAAATTAAACGAATTACTTGATATAAGTTAATTCGCGACTGATTACTATTTGCCGCTGGGTGAGTTTCAAAACGTCAGCACAATCTTGCCGAATTGCTTCCGTGCCTCAATTATATTGTGAGCCTCGCGCACCTCGGCGTAAGATAACTTCCTGTCGATCACGGCATGAAATCTTCCACTCTTCATAAGGTCAAGCATGGTGAGCAGCAGACTCTTGCTCCCCATCGTGCTTCCGAAGATCGTGAGCTGTCTCGAGAAAACGTACCGCAGGTCGGTAACGGCTTCCGGACCAGTCGTCGCGCCGCAGGTCACTATCCTTCCGCCTCTTTTGGCCGCGAGTATACTCTCGGTCCACGTCTCGCGTCCGGTATGCTCGAACACGACATCTACGCCGCGTTTTCCGGTGAGCCTTCGGACGCCATCGGATATTTTTTCAAAATTATAATTGATGACATCGTCCGCGCCGATCGCTTTCGCTTTATTCAGCTTCTCATCCGAACCGGCAACGGCAATAACCCTCGCGTTGAAGAGCTTTGCAATTTGGATCGCCGCGGTTCCGACGCCGCTGCTCGCGCCCATCACAAGAAGGTCTTCCATCGGCTGGACTCGTGCTTTTTCCGCCAGCATTTGGTAGGCGGTTATGAAGACCAGGGAAGAGGCTGCAGCATCCTCGAATGAAACGTCGTCGGGAAGCTTCACGATATTGTCACGACGGGCGGCAACGAGCTCGGCGTCGGTTCCGTCGCAGTGTTCGCCCAGGATCTTATATTCGCGGCAGAGATTATCGTGTCCGCTGAGACACTGAGCGCATTTGCCGCAGGAAGATCCCGGAGAGATGAGTACTCGGTCGCCCGGTCGCAGATCGTTTATCTCGCTCCCCACCTGAACGACGGTTCCAGCACCGTCGGAGCCCAGTATCATTGGGAGAGGGAGGCGTAGATTACTCATTCCCTCGCGCACCCAGATGTCGAGGTGGTTCACGGAAGTTGCGGCCATCCTGATGACGGCTTCCGTTGGTGTTGGTATGGGATCGGGGAGATCGACGATTATGACATTATCCGATCCACCGTGTTCGTGGACGCGTATAGCTTTCACTTTAGCCTACGAGGACCGACCCGCCGTTTACGTTAAGGATCTCTCCGGTGATGTGGTCCGAAAGCCTTGAAGCGAGGAATAATATCGGGCCCGCGATGTCTTCCGCGGTAGGGATTTTCCCAAGCGGGATCGATTTAAGGACTTCTTCTCGAAGCGGTTGCTTCTGGAGAGTGTCTGCGCTCATGTCGGTGTCCACCCAACCCGGCGCAACGCAATTGACTCTAATGTTGAATCTGCCGAGCTCAGTGGACAGACTTTTCGTGAAGGATATGATTCCACCCTTTGTGGCAGCGTAGTGAGAATGGAACGCCTCGCCGCGCTGTCCCGCTGTCGATGAGATATTTATTATCGATCCACCCCCTTGTTTTTTCATTATGGGGACAATGTAGTGACAGAAGAGAAATGTTCCTTTCAGATTGACATCCACAGTCTGATCCCAAACGTCCTCTTTCATCGTATCGATTTCACCGTATGTCCAAATTCCCGCGTTGTTTACAAGCACGTCGATTCGCCCAAACTCTTTCTGCACGTCGCGGACAATCGTCTTCACGATATCCTTCTTGCTGATATCACCTTTGTAGGTTTGACACTTCTTGCCGAGTTTGCCGATCTCGTTTTGAACTTCCTTTGCCTTAGAGTCGCTCCCCCGATATGTTATCGCTACATCCGCGCCCGCTCTCGCGAAGAGTAGTGCGGTTGCCGCTCCTATTCCTCTCGAACCGCCGGTTATCAAAAGAACTTTGCCGGTTAAATCTATCATTTCCTTTTTCGAATTGTCTAATTTTCTAATTGAAATTACGGAAGAGCTGTTATTGTTTCAATAAATCCCGTTCGTTTCTTTATTCCACGATGTATAAGTTCTCGATGTTCTCACACTGCGCGCATATCCCAACTCACTCATTTAAAAAATGACGGCCGCACAGAAGGGTAGATATTGGGATTGAAATTCATTTGACACACTGTCACCTCGCGCTCGGAGACGCTTATCACTTCGAATAATCATTTCGTAAAAGTGGGCTGGCCGAGTTCAATTTGTGATGGTGCCACACTCCGGGCCGGAATCCGTTGGATATGACTCCAATCTGCGTTAAATTCAATGAAAAATGATACAGAGTAGGTTCCCGACAACCAATCTTCCGCAGAGCCAGTTCCGGATTCTTGTTCAGCAGTTCGAAAGCTCAATGAGTTTCGCAAGCGGTGTTACCCGACACGTTTACATGAAAGCTCTGGACCAGCTTCTCTTTTTTGCGGAGGGGAACCAGTTCAAGTTTACACCAGAAGATTTTACACAATTCCGGTTGTGGCTGCTTGACGGGAGAAAGCTCTCCAACAATACTGTAAATACTTACATGACTGCATCGCGGAGATTCTGCGAGTTCCTCGTGGAGCTCGGAGTCTTACAGCAGAACCCCGCGTGGAGTGTCCACGGCTCCGCACAGCATTTCAACGTAACCAAAGTATCCCTTAGGGAAGTGACACACGCGATTTCAAGAATCAACAGGAGCTCGCTTCTCGGAAAGCGCGACTACGCGTTCCTTTCGGTTATCTTCGAGTGCGGCGCGACGATATCGGAGCTACTAAATGCGGATATCGGCGACCTGAAAAGAAGCGGAGAGGCCGTGGAGATGCGCGTGAAGCCGAAAGGGGCGCGCGGGAGATACGAGGTCATCAGGCTGACCAGAGCCGCAAGTTCAGCTTTGTACGCGTATATCGATTCGCGCGGTCAAGTCGCATCTGACTTCCCGCTATTTAGCACGGTCAACGCGGGAAGGGCCACACAGAAGAGGCTCTCTTTCCGCGGGGCGCGGGCAGCGATGCGGAAGCGACTAACAATTGATGAAAAACGAGCGCTTAGACTCGATTCCCTTCGCACTTACTGCGCGGTCAGGCTGATGAAACAGGGGAGAACCTCTGAAGAGATTAAGTCATTCATGAGATTCAAAAGCAACATGCCTTTCAGAAAAATTATGGTTAATTCTAAAGCGATGGCAGAAAAAAGATGAAATACGACTTCTTGTCAATTGAAAAGAAATGGCAAAAATACTGGGAAGAAAACAAGGTCTACAGCGTCGATTTCCAGAAGGCGGACGACAAGCTTTATTGTCTTGTTATGTTTCTCTATCCGAGCGCGGATAAGCTTCATATAGGGCACTGGTACAATTTTGCTCCCACCGACACATGGGCAAGATTCAAGCGGATGAACGGCTTCAATGTGTTCGAGCCGATCGGATACGACGCGTTCGGACTTCCAGCCGAGAACTATGCCATAAAGACAGGCGTCCATCCGCAGGACAGCACGCAGAAGAACGTGAATGTCATTCGCGAGCAGCTGAAGACCATGGGGGCCATGTACAATTTTGATTATGAAGTCGACACGTCGAAGCCGGAATATTACAGGTGGACGCAGTGGGTGTTCCTGCAGCTTTACAAGATGGGACTCGCTTACCGGAAGAACGCGCCGGTCAATTGGTGTCCGCAGGATCAGACGGTTCTCGCAAACGAGCAGGTTGTCGATGGTGTTTGCGAGCGTTGTGGAACGGCCGTCGTCAGGAAAGACATGACCCAGTGGTTTTTTAAGATTACCGACTATGCAGACAAACTGCTCGAAGGACTTGAGCGAATCGACTGGCCTGAACGTACCAAGCTGATGCAGCGTAACTGGATCGGCAGGAGCGAGGGTGTCGAGATCGTCTTCAAGATTGAAGACTCCGACGAGCTGATACGCGTCTTCACAACGCGGCCGGACACGCTATTCGGCGCCACCTACGTGGTGCTCGCGCCGGAGCATGTACTGGTGAAGAAAGTTACGAGGCCTGAATTCAAAACAGAGGTCGACGAGTATGTCGACTTCGTGGCACACGAGAATGAAATTGAAAGGACCTCTACCTCTAAAGAGAAGACCGGCGTGCCGACGGGCGCGTTCGCGATAAACCCAATCAATGGGGAGAAGATACCAATCTGGATTGCCGACTACGTCCTATCGACTTACGGCACGGGCGCGGTCATGGCGGTTCCCGCACACGATGAGAGGGACTTCGATTTCGCGGTTAAGTACAAACTGCCGATAAGAGTTGTGGTACAACCTGCGAAAGGCAAACTGGACGAGCCCTTGGCAGCCGCATTCACCGACGACGGCGTGGCCGTGAACAGCGGGCGATTGACCGGGCTTCAATCGGAAAAGGTGTGGGACGGAATCGCAGACGAGCTTCAGAAGACGGGCGCGGGAACGCGCAAGGTGAACTATAGAATTCGAGATTGGCTCCTCTCCAGGCAGCGTTATTGGGGCGCGCCGATACCGATCGTGTATTGCGATTCGTGCGGCGAAGTCCCCGTGCCAGAAAAGGACCTACCTGTTCTCCTTCCGTACGATGTCGAGTTCAAGCCGGCAGGAGAGTCACCGCTTGCCAGGTCAGAAAGTTTTGTGAATACGAAATGCCCGAAGTGCGGGAAGCCGGCGAAACGCGACGTGGATACTATGGATACCTTTGTGGATTCGTCATGGTATTTCCTACGCTATCTTTCGCCGCATCTCGACAAGGCGGCGTTCGACAAGGAATTGGTTTCCAAATGGCTACCGGTTGACAAGTATGTCGGCGGCGCTGAGCACGCGACAATGCATCTCCTTTACGCGCGATTCGTGATAAAGGCATTAAAGGACGGAGGCTGGCTCAACTTCGACGAGCCTTTCCAGAGCCTTGTTCACCAGGGAACCATAACCAATCAGGGAGCGAAGATGTCCAAATCCCGCGGAAACGTTGTCAGTACCGACAAGTTTCTATCGACCTATGGCGCGGACACGTTCCGGATGTTTCTCATGTTCATGGGACCGTATGACGAAGGCGGGGACTGGAGCGATCGCGGCATAACGGGAGTCTTCAGGTACCTGAATAAAGTGGTTGACGTCTTCGAGGCCGGACAATCGCTGCCGAAATCGACAGCCGCAAAGTTCAATATGGATTCTCTTAACGAGAGCGAGCGGACAGTGTACAGGAAGCTGAACCAGCTTATCAAGAAGGTGACAGAAGATCTCGACCATTTTAGATTTAACACCGCTATCGCCGCTCAGATGGAATTCATGAATACCTACACTCAGATTCTTGCCGACGAGGGAAGCAGTGTGGGGCATGGGCTTCAAGCGCACGTGCTCCGTCAGATAAACATCCTCCTGGCCCCTTTTGCGCCGCATTTGTCTGAAGAATTGAACGAGATGCGCGGCGGCAAGCCCACCATCTTCTCTTCGGAGAAATGGGTAACATACGACCAGACCGCGATCGCCGAGGAAAGCGTGACAATCGTGGTGCAGGTGAACGGAAAGGTGCGGGCGAAGCTGAACGTGCCTATCAACTCGACTGAAGCTGAAATCAAATCAATTGCGGAAAGAGATGAGAACGTCAGCAAGCACCTCGAAGGGAAGAAGATACTGAAGTCCATAGTGGTTCCGAACAAGATTGTAAACTACGTGGTTGGCTGATGGTGACGGCCGAGCGAGTGCGTAATGTATCCTGCTGTCGCGGTAATGGATGTTTGTAATGGAGAAGATCTCCGCGATAATCATTGCCGGGAGCGAAGAGAAGAACATTGCCGACTGTCTCGAAAGCGTCCGCTGGGCCGACGAGATCGTCGTGGTTAATTCTGAGAGCACAGACAGAACGGTAGAGATAGCGAAGAGATATACGGACAAGGTTTTCATTCGGAATTGGGAAGGTTACGCATCGCAAAAAAACTACTCGCTGGAGAAGGCTAGTAACGAGTGGGTGCTGAGTCTCGACGCCGACGAGCGTGTTTCGTCGGAACTCCTTGATGAGTTGAAGTCGCTCGATTTCTCAAAAGCGGACGGATTTTTTATTCCGCGGCGGAATTATTTCCTTAACAAAGTTATAAGAAGCTGCGGTTGGTCGCCGGATTATCAGCTTAGGTTGTTCAGGAAATCGAAGACGACTCTTACTTCAAGGCGAGTGCATGAGGGCTTTTTCGTCGATGGGAAGCGGGATTATCTTAAGGGTGAGCTTATTCATTATACCCACACATCCATCGTATCGACGCTCCAGAAGATAAACGAGTACTCGACACTCGAGGCTGAAGAGAAAGCGGGAAGGATCAGAGTTACAGGTCCGAAAATATTTTTCAAGCCTATGTGGGCGTTCTTTCAGCATTTTGTCATCCGACGCGGTTTCACAGACGGCGTTCACGGGCTTATGGTTTCGATAATACACGCGATCACAAAGACACAGGTCTACATGAAAATTTGGGAAATCCAGAATGCCCGCGCGAAAAGATAACTCGTTTAAGATATACCTCAGGCTGCTTCGTTACGTCAAGCCATACAAACGCTTTCTTACCGGTTCGATAATCTCCACGATATTCTTCTCGCTTTTTTCAGGTGCCTCGATCTACCTGACGATTCCGCTCCTCGACACTCTATTCAACCAGGGTGCTCCGCAGCCGATGAGTCTTCCCGCTTCATCGGGTCTACTGGAGCAATTGAAGGCCAGCGTCGCGAACGTATTCAATAGTTTTGTTTTCGGCGGCACAAAGTCAGAGGCGCTTTTCAAAATATGCTTTGTGATAGTCGTGTCTTTCTTTCTGAAGAATATTTTCGGTTACGTCCAGGCTTATCTGATGGCATTCGTGGAACAGGGACTTATGCGAGATATCAGGAACGATTTATATCGTAAATTGCAAGAATTATCCATTGGTTATTTCACCAACGAACGGACGGGAACGCTCATTTCCAGAATCACCAACGACGTTACCGTTATCAACAGCGGTATATCGGCGAGCTTCGTCACTATGGTGAGAGATCCATTGATGATAGTTGTCTTTCTCATAATTGCGATTTCGATCAGTTGGAAGTTGACGCTCATTGCGTTTCTTGTCACTCCGTTCGCGCTCCTGATAATAAGCAGGATTGGCATGCGGCTGTATAAGGAGAGCGACACCTCTCAGCGCAGAATGGCGGATATCACCTCGACCCTGCAGGAGACGATTAGCGGGATGAAGATCGTCCGGGCGTTCGGTATGGAGGATTTTGAGATCTCCAGGTTCGAGGACAACACGCAGAGTTATTTTCGGTCGCTTCTTAAAATTACGCAGATCAGGAACCTCGCTTCACCGATTACGGAGTTTCTGTCGGTGCTTGCCGGCGGTGTGATAATTTATTACGGCGGCATGCAGGTGCTTCAATCGGGAGCGCTTTCGCCGAGCGAGTTCATGGGATTTCTTTTTGCGATTTTTCAGATTATGCCGCCGGCGAAGGAATTGACCACTGTCAGCAACCGCATACAGGAATCTGCCGCCGCGGGGAAGAGGATATTTGATGTCCTTGATGAAGAGGGGAAGCTCCCTGAGCCTCCGGACGCGGTGGAGCTCAGAGATTTTGACCGTGAAATAAAATTTGAGAACGTTTGGTTCAGCTATCCTCAATCGAAGATCGGGGAATTGAAAACTACGGCCGATGAATTCGTCCTTAAGGATATTAACTTCTCTGTGAAAAAGGGGGAAGTTCTCGCGATAGTCGGACCTTCCGGCGGAGGCAAGTCGACGCTCATCGACCTGATACCAAGGTTCTATGATCCGACAAAGGGCGCCGTTTCTATCGATAGCCGGGACATAAGGAGTGTGCAAACGAAAAGTCTCCGTGCCCTGATTGGAATTGTTTCGCAGGAGACAATCCTTTTCAACGACACCGTGAAAAACAATATTGCCTATGGTCTTGCCGACTGTCCGACGGAAAAACTCGAGGAGGCCGCGAAGGCGGGTAACGCGCACGATTTTATCATGCAACTTCCTAAAGGTTATAACACGGTAATTGGAGAACGCGGCACGAAACTCTCCGGCGGACAGCGACAACGCATTTCAATCGCGAGGGCGCTTCTGAAGAATCCGCCGATCATGATATTCGATGAGGCAACTTCAGCGCTCGATTCGGAATCGGAGTTACTGGTACAGGAAGCGATTGAAAGACTGATGCAGAACAGGACTTCACTCGTGATAGCGCATAGGCTATCGACGATCAAGCATGCAGACAGGATAATTGTCATAAGCGGCGGCGAGATCGTTCAATCCGGGAAACATGAAGAGCTCCTCCGAAAGAGGGGCGGATTGTATAAGAAGCTTTACGAGATGCAGTTCAGTGACTGAAATGCGATCAGCTTGCAAGCGCCGCTTTGACGAAAAAGGCTCGCCTGAAAAGAGGTGATTACCAGTTGACAGACCTTCTTCGGGCACTGAAAGTCAGGGATATAGTTCTATTCAATGTCGTCGCCATAGTCGGCATCAGGTGGATATCAATCGCAGCTTCGACGGGGCCGAGTTCTATTTCTCTTTGGTTGCTCGCCCTCGTTCTTTTCTTTCTCCCGCAGGCCGTCGCCGTGATTTACCTCAGCAAGAAGCATCCGGTCGAAGGAGGAGTCTACGAATGGGCAAAGATAGAGTTTGGAGAGTTCCATGGATTCGTCGCGGGGTGGTGCTATTGGGCAAATAACCTGGTCTATTATCCTTCACTCCTAATTTCTGTCGCCGCAATAGCAGCCTTTATCATACCCGGTTCATCATGGCTGGCGTCGAACAAGATTTTCATTGCAGTCGTAAGCCTCATTATCCTCTGGGTAGCGATCGGTTTCAATGTCGTCGGCGTGAAGATTGGGAAGTGGGTGCAGAATATCGGAGCCATCGGGACGTTTGGGCCTATTCTGATTCTCGCGATACTGGCCGCGATCATCGTGCATCTCGGGAAATCGGCCACTCACTTCACCCTACTGAACGTCCTTCCGACGAAGTTCGATTACGGGACCGTCTCCTTCTGGTCTAGTATGTGTTTCGCGCTCGCTGGGCTTGAACTCGCCGCCGTGATGTCGGGGGAGATAGTCGATGCCGGAAGGACGATACAGAAGGCGACCTACATTTCCGGCGTTGCCATCGTCGTAGTTTACCTCGTGGGCACAATCTCGCTGCTGATAGGATTGGCGCCGAAAGATGTTAACATCGTCACCGGGCTCGTGGAGTCTATTCACGCGCTTGAACTCAAGACCGGCCTCGCATATCTTTCAAATCTCAGCGCCTTTCTTATAACGCTAGCCGGCATCGGCGGGGCGGGCGCATGGCTCGCGGGAAGCGCAAGGATACTCTTTGTGACGGGTATAGACAATTTTCTCCCAAAGACCTTCGCCAAAGTCCATCCTAAATGGAAAACCCCGCATGTTGCTTTGATATTCCAGGGAGTGGTCGCGACGCTGTTCTTAATCATGAGTTTTGTTGGGGCCTCTACCGAAGAAGCATACCTTGTACTCGTCGACGCGACGATAATCGTTTACTTTATTCCGTACGTTTACATTTTCCTTGCGTCGATTCGAATTTTCAGGCGGGAGGCAGGTGGAATAAGCAGGAGCGCGCTTGCGTTAAGAGTTGGCGCGAGCGCGGTAGGTGAAATAACAACGATAACTGCGATAGTGCTAACGCTCTTTCCACCGGAAGCAGGCGGAAATCCGATTATCTTCATCATGAAAACTCTCGGCGGGTCGCTACTCTTTGTGGCCATTGGCATTATTATCTTCTGGTACGCGAAACGCAAGAATCCCGGAAGCGGAACCCCGGACGATAAGGTGGAACTGAGAAGCAACGGAATGGCCGCTTAGGAAGTTTGCGAATCAAACTCGCACTACAATATGATACCCGACTTTAACCGATCAGGATATATACATGGATCTTAGAAATCGACTCAATGAAAGCGAGAGTCCGTATCTGAAGGAGGCTGCGCGCCAGCCTGTTCATTGGCAGATTTATTCAGAAGAAGTATTCAAGCTAGCGCGAGAACTAGATCGTCCGATCCTTTTGGATATCGGCGCGGTCTGGTGCCATTGGTGTCACGTGATGGATAATGAATCGTACACTGATCCTCAAGTGGCGGAACTCATAAACAGTTTGTTCATACCGGTTAAAGTAGACCGAGACCAGATGCCCGACGTCGACGCGAGGTACCAGAGCGCCGTCAGCGCGATCACTGGCGGAGGGGGATGGCCATTGACAGGATTCCTTACTCCGGACGGAAAGGTGTTCTACGGCGGTACTTATTTCCCGAAAACAGATCAGCAGGGGAGGCCCGGCCTTATTTCACTCTTACCGCAGATAGCTGATATTTACGCCAAGAGGCGGGATGATGTTCTGAAGAGCGCCGACGAAGTTATGCAGTACCTTCGCGAGTTTGAATCGAAGACTTCTCGCGCCGGCAAGATAGACGAGGAGATAATAGACACGATTGTGAAATCGGCGGTAGACAAATTCGACCCGGAATTCGGCGGATTCGGGACGGCTCCGAAGTTCTTTAATGCTACAATGCTGCGTCTCCTCGCTGAAGAGGTCGGACGAACTCGTGATCCGAACCTTCGAAAGACGGTGGATGTGTCCCTGGATCGGATCGCTCAGGGCGGGGTATATGATCAAATCGGAGGAGGCTTTCACAGGTACTCTGTCGACCGGTATTGGCACGTTCCGCATTTTGAAAAAATGCTTTATGATAACGCGCTTCTTTTGTCGGTCTATTTGAAAAACTACGAAGTAACGAAAAACGAACTTCATGGCAATATCGCGAGGGAAACAGCCGACTGGATTATCAATGTCATGCGCCAGCTGCGCGGAGCGTTCTTCGCACACCAGGACGCGGATGTTGGTCCTCATGACGACGGAAGTTACTGGACCTGGACCGAGGAAGAGGCGCGTCGGATACTTACTGAGGATGAGTTCAAAGCTTCGGCCCCGTATTTTGATATAAGAAAATTGCCTGAAGATATTCAGGAATCCCCGGAGCGGAATGTCCTTAGGATCGCGGTAACTCCCGCGAGTATCGCTTCAGAAACTGGGATCACGGAAAAAGATGTTAGGAGTCTCCTGGAATCGGCGAAGGCGAAGATGGCACAAGCGCGTGCCGCTAGAAAAGCGCCTTTTATAGACTCGACCATTTTGGCGGACAGAAACGGTCTGGCCATCAGCGCGCTTGTAGAGGCGTCACTCACGCTGAAGGAGAAAAGATACTTGGAGGCCGCGTACTCTGCTTCTGAATTTGTCTCGAAAAACATGATAGACGAAAAAGGTGAAGTGGCGCATGCGTGGTCTGGCAACTCAATCGTTTATCATGGGCTCCTCGACGACCAGGTCTATTTCGGGATTGCCCTTCTCGACCTGTTTGACGCGATGCGGAATGACGACCACCTTGCTGCTGCGGAGAGGATTGGTCAGGTTCTGCTGGATGATTATGAAGATAAGAAAGCGGGCGGTTTCTTCGACAGACCATCGGGGAGGAAAGGAGAGGGGCTACTTGGTACGAAGAAAAAGCCCATTGACGATACGCCAACACCATCGGGGAATTCCGGCGCAGCGATCCTGTTTGATCGACTTTTCGCGGTTACCGAGAACAAAGAATACTATGCGGTAGCGGAGAGAACGTTGGAAGCTTTTGCGGGCTCGGCGGACACGCTCGGGTTTTATGTCGCCAATTACGCCAGAGCGCTACGTTTGCATTTCGGGATGCGTAAGAACGTGAGATAGTTCCCGCGAATGAAAGGTCCGGGCATCATTTATGGAGGCGATGGAAAGCTCAACCGTTATTTTCCCCCTCGATGAGGGGAGCAAGCACTTCTCTAGCTTTCTTCGCGTCGTTCTCGTCTACAAAAAAGTCAACGTTGCCTAATCCCGGGATCGGATATACCGACGCGACGCTTTCGTTCTTGGTGAAGTATTCGATCTCCTCCTGTTGCAATATCATCTTTGCGGTAATTACATCGGCTTGGATGAATGAGCTGAAGACTTTAACGGGAGGGGAGTGTCGGTTGCCTGTTGGGTTCATACCTTTTCGAGCGCATTCTTGAAATCAACTATAAGGTCGTCGGTGTTCTCCAGCCCTATCGAGATTCTAACCATCCCTTCGGAAACATGCGCTGATTTCAATTCATCGGAGCTCATTTTAATATGGCTGGTTAGAACCGGAATGCTTACGAGGGTCTCGACTCCGCCGAGGCTAGTCGCGTTCAGACCAAGTTCGAGGCTGTCGCAGAATTTCTTCGCGGACGCGAGGTTATCCAACTCGATGCATAGCATGCCGCCGAATCCGGTCATTTGCTTCCTCGCGATCTTGTAACTTTTGGAAGAGGGAAGCCCGGGATAATAAACGTTAAGCACCTTTTTCTGTCGCAGGAAGAACTGTGCGATTCGCTGCGCGCTCCTGTTCTGTTGCTCAACCCGGACGGCGAGAGTCTTCAGGCTCCTGTCGAGCATGTATGCGTCCATTGGGTTGATGCAGCCGCCGAACGCCTTCAGGCTTTCCCTTACTGCTCTGATCATTTCTTTGGAAGATGCGACCGCGCCTGCCATGATGTCGCTGTGGCCGCCGATGTACTTGGTGGCGCTATGCACGACAACGTCGACACCGAGGTCCAGCGGATTCTGGTTTATTGGGGAGGCGAAAGTATTATCCATTATTGTCAGGGCGCCGGCTTTCTTCGCCGAATGCACCGTCTTCTCTATGGAGATGCAATCGGTGCTGGGATTTATCGGAGTTTCAAAATAATAGAGCTTCACGTCGGAAAATTTTTTGTGGGCGCGATAGAGATCCACTTCATCGACGAACTCAACGTTAATGCCGAACCCTGGAAGTATATCGCGAAGGAACCTGTAAGTCATTCCGTACAACCGACGCAGTGCGACGATAGTGTCTCCTTTTTTAACGAAAGCGAGAATTGCCGATGTTATTGCCGCCATGCCGCTTGAGAAGACAATGGCATCTTCCGCGTTCTCGAGCGCTGCGATTTTTTCTTCGACGTTTCTAACCGTTGGATTGGAGTAGCGAGAATAAATATAGAATTCTTCTTCGTCTCCGATGAACTTATCGTACTCGTCGCTCTTTGCGACGGCGAATGTGGTGCTGGTGTAAATAGGGAAGTTAGCCCCGCGGTAAAGGTTGTCCTTCCTTCCGTGAATTGATTTGGTAGCCTTGTCTCTGGTCAATGCTCGGTCTCCTTAAGAATCTCCAACATCTCCTTCACGGCCCGTTCGAGCCCGACAAACACAGCATGCCCGATTAATGAATGTCCGATGCTGAATTCTTCAATCTCGTCAATCATCGCGACGGCTTTAAGATTTCTGTAATTAAGTCCGTGTCCGGCATTCACCTTCAGCCCGATCTTATATGCGGCCTGTGCCGCTTTCCTCAATCGCGCGAGCTCTGCAACGGCTTTTTTTCCCCTGGCGTTGGCATATTCCCCGGTGTGGAGTTCAACGAAATCAGCGCCCGCCTTTTCTGAAGCAGCGATCTGCTCTTTGACTGGGTCGATAAAGAGACTCACGAGTATGTTCTTCTTGTGCAATTTGTCAGTTACGCTCTTGAAATGCGATAACTGAGAGGCGACGTCGAGCCCCCCTTCGGTTGTCAGCTCCTGCCTCTTTTCCGGGACTAATGTTACGAGATCTGGAACTACATCGAGAGCGATGTTAACGATCTCTTCGGTCGCGGCCATTTCGAGGTCCAGCTTCGTCTTCAGCATTCTTCTGAGAAGGTAGACATCGCTGTCCTGAATGTGTCTCCTGTCTTCCCTAAGGTGGCTGACGATGCCTGCGGCGCCGGCAACCTCGGCAACCAAAGCAGCGGTTACCGGATCGGGCTCGTTTTCGCCACGGGCTTGCCGGAGTGTAGCAACATGATCGATGTTGACTGATAGTTTTTTCATCCTTGAGTTCCTTTGCAATTACTGACTCTCGATGACGCCGGACGGTGCATGCTGACGCCATACTTCGTAACAGATAATCCCTGTAGCCACGGAAACATTGAGCGAGTCAATTTTACCAATTTGGGGAATAGAGAAAGTGATATCGGATTTCTCTCTGAGCAGCCGCTTGACGCCGCTCCCTTCGTTTCCCACGATAACCGCTGTCGGCATATTAAAATCGACATCGGTGATGGCGAGTGGAGACTTCCCGGCGCTGGTGGCGATCCAGTATCCTTTTTCCTTTAGAAAGGTTATGGCTTGATGAAGGTTGGTCTCTCTCGCGATCTTCAAATGGAACGCTCCGCCCGCAGAAGTCTTAACGGTCGTCTCGTTTATTGGAGCCTGCTCTTCGCGCTGGACGATCACGCCGTCAGCCCCAAAGAAAGCGGCGGTCCTGAGTATGGCGCCGAAATTCTGTGTGTCCTGGATCCGGTCGAGTATAAGAATGAAAGGGTGTTTCTTCCCGGAAGCAGATTCGACTATCGATTCAATGGTTTCAAACCGAATCTTACTCACCGCGGCAACGATGCCTTGAGCGGATTCGTCTGCGGAAAGATGTGATGTCAGCTCAGCGAACTGCTTTGAGTCGACGCGCGCGATTGGAACGCCCTGACGCTTCGCAAGCGTGTATATCTCGTTGAGATTTCCGCCGTGCGCTGAATAAAGGACGTATATTTTCGAAATGTTGGCGCCGCTCTTTAATGCTTCTGCGACTGCGTTACGACCGACGATTCTATCCTCAGCCAATAACTGCTCCCTTCGGTGTTTTATTTGGTTTATTACGATGCATGAAATTTAGAAAGATTGGCCGTCATTTTCTTGTAAGTCGGGTAAAAGAATGCGACTTTAGTCCGCCGTGCCCGACCCATTTAGGATAAAGTCCCGTGACAATTTATTCCGACTAATTGTATACAGGTCGGAGTGGAGCCTTATGAAAGTTCGGCGAGCTTCTTTAAAAATGCATTCTCATCGAGCTTATATTCAAAAACCATCTGATCGTTTATGAAGATGACGGGAACCTTGTTGCCGAATCTTTCGAACATATCCGTGTTTTCCTCAAGCATTATTTTCTCAAGGAAGAACTTCTTTTCCTTTTTCAATCTCTCGAGTGCCTGTTCAGCTTCATCGCAAAGATGGCACCCTTCCTTCTTGTATATTAATATTTTTGTCACGATTTCACCGGTACCGGTTGTTTGTTCAGATAAATAAGTCCGCCTATGCCGATAGCAATAATGGGTATGGAGATCAGCTGCGCCTCGCTGAGTCCGAAGAGAAGCCTCGGATTCAGACGGATGAATTCCACCAGTAGCCTTTCAGCACCGGCGAGAATAAGGTAGATCATGAAGAGCTTCCCGTCCGGGCGAACCTTCTTTCTTATTTTCCAGAGGAAGTAAAAAATCGCCAGTCCCGCTATGAACTCATATATTGGGGTCGGATGGAGAAGTGTATTATCGGGGACGATGCCTCCAGGGAATAAATCCTCGATATGCGGCAGTGTGCGGAAGGCTATCGAAGGCGGCACGATGCCGTGCGAATAATTGACTCCCCATGGAAGTTTCGTCGGCATGCCGTAGTCACCGTCTCCTGAGAAGTGGCATCCGAGTCTAGCCACCGCGTAGCCGAGCATAAGAGGGGCCGCGAGCGCGTCGGCGACCTTCGCTAACTTGAAATGCTTTTTGTGCGCCGCCCAGAGGATCGCGATCGCCGCGAGAACGAATCCGCCGTACCATGTCAGGCCTCCGGGGGAGAAAGCCATCCCCACAGGATCCTTAATGAAATCGCCCCAGCTCTCGATCAGGGAAAGGATCTTGGAGCCTGCAATTCCAAAGACGACGGCAAGCAAAGTAACCTGGTTGGCGAATTGAGCGCCCATTCCTTTGCGCTCAAATTCCTTGACGGCGACGTAGTTCGCGACAAGAAATCCGATTCCCATCATAAGGCCGTAGCTGTATACGCTGAACGGGCCGATCCTGAAAAGTACGGGGAGCACTGTCTTGCTGAGAAGTTCGCTAAGCATTCGTGTCAGTCCGGCATGAAGGCCCACTCGGAACGGTCCGTGAAGACCTCTATGAACTTATCCTCGTTTACAGACTTCAGAATTTTCGGGGCGGTTTTTAGAGAGACCTTGAACTGATTAACCTGTTTACCGCGACGATCTACAACGACAGTGTAATCCCGCGGGTCAAGATTCTCGAACTCGCACCGGCAAACGGCGGGGCCAGGGCGAGGGAAGTCCGACATCGGCGTCTTCAACCCCATGATATTGAAGAATATCTTGTTGTCCTCAACCTTGCTGTTGATAACAAGTTCGTAGACAAAATTTTGGAATTGCTCCGAAGTCCGAAACAGGAATACGACCCCCGAACGTTTCGGCATCTCTTCCGTGAAACGTTCTATAAGTAGTTTGAATTCGGCTCCGGATTCGTTCCGGCTTCGCTTTGGTGGTCTTCGTTTCGCCATTACGGGTCAAATATCGAAATAACTGATTTCCTCATCCTTGAAGAATTGGACGATGTCGGCGGAAGTTTTGGCGCCGAGGAGTTTCCTCCTGAATTCGTCCTTGTTCATAAGGCGGGAAATTCTGCTGAGCAGTTTTATGTGCGGGCCGACCATGTTGTCCCTGCCGACAAGAAGGAACAGAAGCCTGACCGGTTCGCCGTCCAAGGATTGGAAATCGACGGGGTCATTCGTCACCGCGAAAGCCGCGACGATATCGCTTACTGCGTCGGTCTTCCCGTGAGGTATGGCAAATCCCTTTCCTACTCCCGTGGACATTATCTTTTCTCTTTCGAAGATTGCCTCACGGACTTTTTCGAGATCCTTGATTTTCTTCGAGCTTTTCAAAAGATCTATTACTGAATTGAGTACTTCTTCCTTGTTCTTTCCAGGTAATTTCGTCGACACAAATTCATCTTGAAGTATGTCGCTGATTTTCATCGCTTAATTTTCTTCCTTTCGTTGTAAAAACTTTTGGGAGATCACTGCGGAGTCAAGTATGTTGCTTCCCGTCGCACCCGCATATCGGAGCTTTTTTCCCCATCATGCGACTCCCTGTTTGTTCCCCTGTGCCCAATCTGAGAGCCAGTCATTAATTTGCGACTCGAAATGGTCCACCACCGAGCGCGCTTGACTTTCGCTCTCGGATTCCGCGTTGATATGGAATAATGCCCGCTCCTTATCCGGCAGCAAGTGTACCCATGTGCCATCCTCGTAATGAACCTTTATGCCGTCGATTGTTTCCCGTTTTTGGTCCTTTGTAAGCTCGATAAGTTTTCTCATGACGCTCCCTTTCTTGTTCCAGGGGCAGTCCAGGTTCTTCTTCACCATTTTGAACTTGGGAACAAGCCTGTCCAATTCGGCTAGCGTCAAGCCTGTCTTGGCAGTCATTTCTAGTATCTTAGCGATGGAAAACATCGCATCGCTTGCGAAGAGGTATTTTGGAAAAATGAATCCGCCTTTTGTACCTCCCACGAAATCAAAATCACCATCGAAGGCCGCATTCATGAGGGCCTGATGGGTAGCCTGAGTACGCACAACATCAACGCCGTGTTCCGCGCAAATCAAGTCAACCTCTCTTGTCGCGGAAAATGGGACGGCGATCCTCTTCGCTTTCGGATGCGAGAGGATAAATAGCTTCGTGACGAGGGAAAGAAGACGGTCCTCGTCAATGAACTCGCCTTGTTTGTTCACAACAAATATTTTCTCGGCCCCGGCGTCGAACATGAAGCCGAAATCATAATTGAGGGACCTAACGATATCCTTCAACTGCTGGATGTCAGTCTGCAGCTGCCGCCTGGTCTTTGTAAGCCTCTTGGGATCCAAATAGGCGTTCAATGCGACGACGCTGGCATTCAGCGATCCGAGAATTGTGGGGAAGAGAGTCGAGGCGACCCCGTGCGCATAATCGATCACCACATTGAATTTCTTTTCTCGTATCGCGTCTATGTCGAGCGAGTTAATAAAATCTTCCCGGTAGCTCTCATTTGTCCGCTCGGGGAAGTAGATATCTCCAACCTGGTCGTGTGTCGCCCTGGTAAACTCTTCTCCGAAGAACAACCGCTCGACTGATCGCGCCTTATTCTGGGCAAGGTCTCTTCCGTCCGAATCAAAGAATATGATATCCGTTAAGTCGGCATCCACAGGGCTCTTTCTGACATGGATACCGCCAGCGGCCTTGCCGTTCCTCAATTCGTGTCGCACGATTGGGATCGGCTCACTTCTCAGATCGTAGACATTGCTTCCGGCGGACATAAGTCCAACTATAATGGAGCGATTTATCATCCGGCTTACGGTGTCGGAATCGCGGCTGCAGATTACATACTTCCCCTGTCCGAGAAGGGAACCGAAGGCGGCTCCGAGTTTGGCTGCAAATTCCGGGTGCATCTCTATATTGGAAGTCCCGGTCACGCGAGCGTCGGTGAATATTGCGGAGAGCCATTTGTCTTCCCAGACTAGGCTCCTTGAAAGAGTAGCTCCAGCTTCCACGACTTTCTTCGGCCACAGCTTCACATTCGGCCTGATATGGGCGCCGTTCCCGATTATGCATTCGTCGCTAATAAAAACGTTCTCTTCGATCTGAGCGCGCTCTCCCACCATCGTGTTGCTTGCGATTACATCTCCGGTGACCCTTGATCGCGCGCCGATTGTGATATTATCCCAAAGGACGCTTCGGCTTATAACGGAATCAGAACCGATCGACGTGTTGTCGCCGACGATTGAATCGACAAGCTCGACATTTTCACCGATCGTCACATTATTACCCAGCACGATAGTCCCTTTGGCGACGAGCGAGTCGGGGATTTGAAAATCTGGCGGGGCAATGATCGTGGCGCCGTTGTGACTCACACGCTCTCCGTCGGTATGAACATAAACCCTGTTGTCAAGGCAATCATGTTGAGCGTCAATATACTCATTGAGATTTCCGACGTCACGCCAATAGCCATCAGCCATATATCCAAAAAGAGGGAGTCCTTCTTTCAGCATTTGCGGATAAAGCTGCTTACTGAAATCGTAATCTTCGCGGTAGGGAACCATCTCTATTATTTCAGGTTCGACCACGTATATCCCTGTATTCACCGCGTCGCTGAAAACTTCACCCCAAGTTGGTTTCTCCAGAAATCTAACGATCCTGCCGTCATCCTCCGTTATCACAAGCCCGAATTGAAGAGGGTCGGGGACGTGGGTGAGCACAAGGGTGGCCTTCGATTTTTTCGACTCGTGGAAGGCAACTGCTTTCTTGAGATCGAAGTCGGTTAGAACGTCACCGCTTATGACGAGAATCCTCGATCCCTTCAACAGGTCATAGGCGTTGCGCACGCTTCCCGCTGTGCCATAATCGGCGTCGGCTTTGACGTACTGGATCGAGGCATCGAATTGGGATCCGTCGCCGAGGAAATTCTTTATGATATTGGGATGATAGAAAACGAGCACTACGATATCGGTGATGCCATGCTTCACGAGAAGCCTGACGATATGCTCGATCATAGGCTTATTCATGATCGGAACCATCGGCTTCGGAATCTTGCTGGTCAGCGGTCGGAGCCTTGTGCCAAATCCGCCTGCCATGATCACGGCTTTCAACATCTCGAGTGAAGCGCTCCTTGATTAAAAATTCGGTGAAATATAAACCGCATGTGAGGGAAAATCAAGGAAACGGCGACATGCCGCAGTCATAACCTAACGTTTCTCCGACGCTTGCGTTACGAGTTGCAAACAAGCTTGAGATTGCTTAATATTACCCGACCTTTAATTCCATCCTGTGAGGTGGATAAGGACCTGCCACAGTCGTGTCTCCTCACATCTGGATTTAGGGAAAATTTTGTTTCGAGTATCCCGGTCTTACGAAGAACCCTCATGCCGGCTCAAGATCTTGATTCCCGCGTGAAGGTCGGCTAGCCCGGGAATTCTCAGGCGAAAGCCGTACGGATACTTCGAGTAGGATGCGCTATTACGGACGGCAATTCGCAATCCACGCAATAGCGATTTTAGAATAAGCCGCGTTAACCGCGGACCGGTGGAGGGAAAATGAAAGTAAAATCGAAGATCGCCGATGCTCAACAGATCGCGCGGTCTATTACCCGCATCTCACACGAAATAATTGAACGCAATAAAGGTGCTCAGAATCTCTGTGTCATCGGGATAAGGACGCGCGGAGACTTCCTTGCCAATAGGATTGCTGGGAAGATATCCGAAATTGAGAAATTGGTTGTACCGCTCGGGACGCTCGATATAACTCTGTACCGGGACGATGTCAGGCAGAAACTCAAGCTTCCAGAACTAAAACGCACCGAGGTCCCTTTTGACATCACGGATAAACAGGTCGTTCTGGTGGATGACGTGCTTTACACCGGAAGGACCATCAGGTCAGCGATGGACGCGCTCATAGATATCGGGCGGCCTAATACGATTCAGCTAGCTGTCCTGGTAGACCGGGGACACAGGGAACTTCCAATCAGTGCCGACTATGTTGGGAAGAACCAGCCGACGTCTGTCACGGAAGCTGTCGTGGTCCATTTATCTGAGGTTGATGGTACAGATGAAATTTTACTTGTTGAGGAAAGCGGGAGTTGATGGATTGGTCCCGATAGTGAGATCAAAAGAAAGGATTAAATACTGATGCCACAGGGAATCAGGAATTTGCTGGGACTCCGTGACATGGAGCCAGAAGGGCTGGTCGAAATACTCGACACGGCCAGAAGCTTCAGGGAAGTCTTGGAGCGTCCTATTAAAAAGGTCCCGACACTTCAGGGGACGACCGTGGTGAATCTCTTTTTTGAAAGCTCTACCAGAACGCGTATTTCCTTTGAGCTCGCCGAGAGACGATTGAGCGCTGATGTGGTTAACTTCGCGGCAAGCGGAAGCAGTGTTTCAAAGGGGGAGACGTTAAAAGACACCGCGCGCAATATCGAAGCGATGAAGACTGACATCGTGGTAGTACGACACTCGTCGACGGGAGCCCCTCACTTTCTCTCTCGTCTGCTCAAATCTCCGGTCATAAACGCGGGAGACGGCATCAACGAACATCCGACACAAGCGCTGCTGGATATGTTCACGATGAGGGAAAAGTTTGGAGATCTCAAGGGCCTCCACGTTTGCATTGTCGGCGATATAGCACACAGTCGAGTTGCTCGCTCTAATATCTTCGGCCTGACCAAGCTTGGTGCGAGCGTCGCAGTTTGTGGACCGAGAACCCTTATACCGGATTATCTCGAGCAGTTCGGTGTAAAGGTGTTTTACAATATTGACGACGCCATAAAGTGGGCGGACGTGCTAAACGTCCTGAGAATCCAACTGGAAAGGGAAGCCGGAGGCGATTTTCCCAGTATAAGGGAATACAGGTTGTACTGGGGTGTCAATCGCTCGCGATTGGATAAGGCGCCGAAACAGATTGTCATAATGCATCCGGGTCCGATCAACCGCGGGGTCGAGCTCGACGCCGACATCGCTGACGGAGAAACGTCGGTCATACTCGATCAGGTTACGAATGGTGTCGCGGTAAGAATGGCAGTGCTTTACTTAACAGGAGTCAAACCTTCATGAAAATATTCTTTAGAAATGCCAGGGTCGTCGATCCGGCTGGCAAGTACGACGGATTGTTCGATCTTATGATAGTCGACGGCGCGATACAGGAATTAGGATCCTCACTCGGGGGAAATCCCGTCAATTATGAAATCAACCTTCGTGGCAAGTTTGTCGTTCCGGGATTGTTCGATATGCACACGCATCTGAGGGAGCCGGGTCAGGAGTACAAGGAAGACATCGCTTCCGGTACCGCAGCGGCGGCAAACGGAGGTTTTACCGCCATTGCGGCGATGCCGAACACGGACCCCGTCGTCGATTCAGCCGATGTAGTCAAATATGTACTCGATAGGGCAAAGCAGTCGCCGAACGCGGAGCAGGCGGGATTGGTGAATGTCTACCAGATCGCGGCGATCACCGAAGGAAGAAAGGGAGAGCGCCTTTCCGAGATGAAGGATCTGTCCGAAGCGGGGGCCATAGCTTTCAGCGATGACGGATCCGCGATCACGGATTCTCACGTGATGCGCCTGGCCCTCGAATACTCTTCCATGTTGGGTAAGCCCATCATTCAGCATTGCGAGGACCACGCATTGACGAAATCTGGCAGCGTAAATGAGAGTCCGAAGACGATAGAATATGGCCTGAAAACTCAGCACAGGCTGGCCGAGGAATTGGTTCTCAGCCGTGACATCAGGATGCTTGAAGCTTTCGGTGGGAAATATCATGCTACTCATCTTTCAACTTCTGAGTCGGTTGAGCTAATCGCTGCCGCGAAGAAACGCGGCCTCCCAATTACCTGCGACGTGACTCCGCATCACCTGTTTCTCGATGACAGTCTTCTTTCGACATACGATTCAGATTACAAGGTAAACCCGCCCTTGCGGACAAGAGCGGACAACGAGGCGCTTATTGAGGCGCTGAAGTCAGGTGTGATCGACGCGATCGCAAGCGACCATGCGCCTCATGCCTTGCATGAAAAAGAAGTGGAGTTCGACTCGGCGCCATTCGGCATGGTCGGTCTGGAGACAACTGTCGGGGCCGTGATGACAAATCTATTTCATACAGGCGTCGTCGACATCCAGGCTATCGTTAGACTATTGAGCGTGAATCCGAGAAAAATTATGGGAATACCCGTCCCTCAGTTTAACCTTGGGGCTCGCGCGGATCTTACCATAATCGATCCTGATTGCGAATGGATAGTTGAACCGGATAAATTCAAGTCGAGGAGCCGGAACACAGGCTTCAAAGGGCAGAAGTTCAAAGGAAGCGCCGTAGGAATCGTGAACGGGGAAAGGTTCTTTTTCTCCGACAGACTCAGGTAGTTGATTTGGTTCCCTGCGGATGGAATTGGGCGGGGGCTTCGCTGGATTTTCTCAGGAGATGGATATACTCGCTCCTGGGAATTTCCATCGCGCCGAACATCTGAAGGTGAGGCGTGATGTATTGTGTATCAAGTAAAGTGAAACCGCGGTCAACAAGGAAGTCAATGAGGAAAGCTAGGGCGACTTTCGACGCTCCGCTTCTCAAGCTGAACATCGATTCGCCGAAGAAAGCCCCGCCGAGCGCGACCCCGTACAATCCGCCGGCCAGACCCTCCAAGTCGTAGCTCTCGACGCTATGCGCGTATCCAAGCTTGAAAAGTTCGAGGTAGCTTTCAATAATATCTTCGTTTATCCAAGTCTCTTCGCGCCCCGCGCAGCCTCTGATAACACTCTCGAAACTTGTATCGATGTTTATACGGAACTCGCCTTTTTTAATCAGTTGTCGCGTGGACCGCGGAATATTATATCGGTCGAGCGGGATAATCGTCCTCGGATCGGGAGAATACCATCCAATGTTGTTGTCGGGCCCTGCCATCGGGAAGTATCCGATGGAGTAGGCGCCGAGGAGTATTCCGGACGGTATCATGAAATTGGACTGCGATGCACAACTGAGCATTTCTTCACACGCGTATTATATTTGCAGTTGGGGCAAAAAGCAAAGGAAAGTTGTTCCGGTGGTATTGGATTTTTCCTAAGGTCATTTCCGTCGTGTCCGGAGCTCGAAATTGGGTCAGGTCCCGTCAATGATGATGGAGCTTGCGACTGTTGCTGCGCTTAGCCCCCGTTCGTGAGGCTGGTCTCAAATCTCTCCTTGGTTTGGGATGAAATCGGGCTGTAGGTGGGAGGTTAATCCGATCCGGGCCTCTACCCAACGAAAGAAAAAGTCTATAATAATAAAACTGTCTCACGTGGTTTTTATTGCTTTTGTTCCGGAGCTTAGATATATTTTTAGCGTAATTTTTAGAAAATGACAAGAAGAGAAGGCACATTTCTGATCAAAAAGTTCTTAAGAGAGAATACAAAAGTCGGTCAGAAAATATGAAGTGTTCCAGTGAAAACCGGAACACTTTTTTTTTGCATTTCGATAATACATGAAGCTGTCAGAAGTAGTTAAGAAGATCAAAGAGAGACTTCCAATCGAGTTGGTGGCGGACCAGGATAACGTCGGGTTGATTAGCGGCGACCTTGACGACGATTGCGGGAAGATGACTGTAGCGTACGAGCTCAACGGCGATGTTCTTGAAGAGGCAGCAAATTCAGGTTCAAATCTAATCGTTACCTACCATACACCGTTATACAGGCCTACCAGGTCGTTTACGACTTCCAATTCAAGCCCCGATTACCTTTTTCGGGCAACCCGGCGCTCAATTAACGTGTTCACGGTTCACACCGCGCTGGACGTTGTCCGTGACGGGATGAATTTTGACCTCGCATCTCGGCTGGGTTTGAAGAACATAAGGTACCTCTCTCCTTTGACAGACACGCTTCGAAAAATCGTTGTCTTTGTCCCTCAGGATCATATCGATAAGGTCCGCTCTGCGATGTCGAAAAATGGGGCCGGAGTGATTGGTAACTATTCTGAATGCGCGTTTGCTTCCGAAGGCGAGGGATCTTTTTTGCCGGGAGAGGGCTCCGTCCCATACGTCGGCACACCCGGCAAGCCTGAGAGAACAAGCGAGCAGCGACTTGAGATGGTTGTGGATAAAGTGAGTCTCGGAAGAGTTGTTCAGGCGATGTTGAAAGCTCACCCATATGAGGAAGTGGCCTACGATGTCTACCCAATACTGAATACCTCTTCAAACTTCGGTTTCGGTGCGATAGGCGAACTTGAGGAAGAGGTTCCCGCTGAAAAGTTTCTTGAAAGAGTTAAAAATGTACTCGGACAGCCTTTCCTGAAAATTTCGCGCTTAAGCGATGCAAAGATAAAGCGAGTCGCCGTTTGCGCGGGATCCGGGGTTCCGTTTTATAAAGATGCCGTTAGAGAAGGCGCGGATATATTCATAACCGGAGATGTGAAGCACCACGATTTCAGAGAAAGCCGAACTCGGCCGACTGTCCTCGCTGATGCGACCCACCACGGGACGGAAAGATTCGCCGCCGAAGTACTTCAACGTATTATGAAAGAAATGTTTAAAGATAGATTCGTTATCAATCTAAGCAAGCACGATTATGACAGTGCAGTCATTGTTTAACTTACCCAGGAGACGAAGGTGGTTGTCAAGGATAAACTGAAAACGCTGTATGAACTCCAGCAGGTGGATCTCAAATTGGATGGACTGCTTGAAGAACGAGGAGATTTGCCAGCGGATGTTGAGGAACTGGAAAAGAAGATATCCACGCTGAAGGGGCAGATCAAAGAAAATGAAGAATACCTGAAGAAGGCCGTGTCGAGAAAGAAAGAGATCGATAAGGAACTCGACGAAGTTCGCAAGAGGATCGACAAGTTCACCGAGATGCGTATCAAAGTGAAGACTAATCGAGAATATGATGCACTGAGCAAGCAGATCGATAATTCCAAGGATAAACTCCAGGAACTCCACAAGGAGCTGGAAAATATCCAGGCGAAGGAAGCAGTTGCCGGCAAGGAAGTCGAAAAGCTGAAAGCGGAATATACGGAAGAGGAACAGGTCTATTCTTCCAAGAAAGTCGAGTTGGAAGAGCTGGTCTCGCTCACCCATGACGAAGAAAAGCGGTATGTGAAAGAGAGAGAAAGATTCGCTCAGAAAATCGACCGTCAGACGTTATCGCGATACGAGATGATCAGGAAGGCGACAAGAGGAAAAGCAATTGTCCCGGTCGTCAGACGCAACGCGTGCGGCGGCTGTTATAATGTACTGCCTCCACAGAGGCTTCTAGATCTGCGCCAAATGGACAAGATATATTCCTGCGATCATTGCGGAAGAATCCTGGTCCCGAACGAAATCGTCGAAGAAACAAATACCGACAAGGTCAGCTAGCGATAAAGCCGCGGGCTCACTGATCCGCTTTATCTTCATAGTTGTTAGGTCTAACCGGCTTCTTGGTCGATAAATGACGAGTTAAGAGTGGCCAAAGACTAAAGGGAACCCTGTCGACCTTCTGCCGGTAGAATCTGGGAATAGCGATTAGCTTGCGGAATAGTCCGGCAGGTGCGAACTTGTTAAGTTGTTGGGCGGAGGGTTGGTTGTTCTGCTAATAAGTGATGCTTTCATGTGAGATTGGCCAATATGGCGATATCCTGATCGTGACACTGAAGTTTGTCGAATCATGTATAGAATGGAGCAGGAGTTGGCGTTAAGATACCCTGTAAAACATATGATATCGGGGTTTACAGCGATGGTCGCCGGTCGTACTAAGGCTCTGAGCAAAGTCATCGGAGGGCCAAGTGTTCGTCGTCGACGGTTTGAATCTGCCGACTTAGACGCGAAATTTTGGAGTGGGCCAGGCAGCCGCTCCGACTTCGGTCGGGGAGGAAAGTCCGGACTCCACATGGCAGCAGGCTCCGGTGCTCGCTTTGGCGAGTGTCGGAGGCGGGGTGACCCGACGGAAAGTGCCACAGAAAATATACCGCCAATCTCACTTCGTGAGGCTGGTAAGGGTGAAAAGGTGGGGCAAGAGCCCACCGTTCCCAGTGGTGACACTGGGATGCACGGTAAACCCCCTGCGGAGCAAGACCAAGTAAGGGAGAAATTCCGGATGGACTTTGTCCATTCGGGACCGAGGCGGCCAGTCTCGGTTGACTCCCGGGTAGGTCGCTCAGATAAATGGCTGCCTCTCCTTTGCGCGAGCGAGGGAAAGACAGAATTCGGCTTATCGGCCCACTCCGCTTATAGTTCCATCGTGAAGGGAATTGGCTTTTGAAATACAATTGGAAACTGCTAGAAAAAAGCGATGAAAGACTAGTGCAGGAACTTGCACGCCAGCTCGATGTGAAGCCAATACTGGCGAGACTTCTCGTACAGCGCGGCTTCGAATCTGCGGAAAAGGCAAAGTCGTTCTTCTTCTCGAGTCTTAAGGATCAGCATGATCCATTCCTCATGAACGGGATGGCTAAGGCTGTAGAAAGGGTGCTTATCGCTCTCGAGCGCTATGAGAAGATACTTGTGTACGGCGACTACGACGTCGACGGTACTACGGGCGCTGCACTCTTGTACATGTTCTTTAGGAAGCTCGGTGCCAATGCGGAGTTTTATATACCAGATAGACTTAAAGAAGGTTATGGGATAAGCACCGCGGGGGTTGAGTTCGCCTCTGCCGGCGGGTTCACGCTTCTCGTCAGTGTCGATTGCGGAGTCGCCGCGGGTAAGGAGATCGAGTATGCCTCATCGAAGGGAATTGACACAATAGTCTGCGACCATCACGAGGTCGAAGAGACGCCTAAGGCGGTCGCGGTGCTGGACCCGATAAAACCTGGATGCGATTATCCGTTTAAGTTCTTGTCGGGCTGCGGCGTCGCTTATAAGTTTGCCAAGGCGATTTCGATTAAACTCGGCAAAGAAGAGCTTCCGGACGAATACCTAGATCTTGTGGCGATCGCGGCGGCGGCCGATGTCGTTCCTCTCGTCGGAGAGAATCGCATCCTGGTACAGGCTGGTTTCAGCGCAATATCACGACAGCCGAGAGCCGGAATAAAGGCGCTGCTCGAGAGCTCCCGGGTCGACGTTCGAAGACTCACGACCGGACAAGTGTCTTTCAACATCGCGCCTCGAATCAACGCCGTCGGACGCTTAGGCGATGCCAAACGCGCCGTCGAATTGTTGATTACGGATAACGCCGACGTCGCGGAGGAGTTTGCAGGAATACTCGACAGCGAGAACTCACATAGAAAGCTTCTTGATGAAAAGACTTTTAACGAAGCTTTCGAAGCGGCATCGCGAATTATGGCGGAAGGCGACAGGAATTCACTGGTACTCCATAGTGAGGAGTGGCATCCGGGTGTAGTCGGAATTGTTGCATCCAGGATAGTGGAAACCTTTTACCGGCCGACCATAATGTTGGCGACAGTTGATGGCGTGGTGCGAGGTAGCGCTCGAAGCGTGGTAGGGTACGATATATTCGCGGCGATACGAGAATGTTCCGATCTGCTTACTCAGTTCGGTGGGCACAAAGTCGCGGCGGGTCTTGCCCTCCTCCCTGAAAACCTATCGAAGTTTATCGAAAAGTTCGAAAAGGTGGTGTCGCGGACTCTGAGCGAAGAGTTGAAAACGCCGGTCATCTCGATTGATTCAGATCTGGATCTTGGAGATGTTAGCAGCGATTTCATGAAGACGCTGAAGCTGTTCGAGCCGTTCGGCCCTCAGAATTCGAAGCCGGTTTTCCGAACTTCGAATGTCTACCTGGCCGACGCGAGGATAGTCGGAAGTTCCCATCTGAAAATGAAGTTGCGATCTAACGGTTTGACGTTCGACGCGATAAAATTCAGGAATGGTGATAGTAACGTAAAAAGAGGGAGCAGGCTGGATATTGTTTATTCGGTTGATGAAAATCACTATGCAGGTAATGTATATTATCAGCTACAATTAAAGGATTTTAGAAACTCATCCGGCTTTGAAGATGCCACCGGGCAGAAGGCCGGAGAAGAAAGCGTAGGAGGTTGAAAAATGTCCGGACATAATAAATGGGCCAAGATTAAACACAAGAAGGCGGGCACGGATGCGCAAAGAGGGAAACTCTTTAGCCGGCTCATTAAAGAAATAACGATTGCCGCAAGGAGTGGTGGAGGCGACGTCAACGGCAATCCCCGCCTGAGACTCGCTGTTCAGACTGCCAAGGACAACAACATGCCTGCCGACAACATCAAGCGAGCCATTCAACGCGGAACTGGAGAACTGCCCGGCGTGCAGTACGAAGAAATTACGTATGAAGGATACGGACCGGGCGGCGTGGCTCTAATGATCGAACTAGTCACTGACAACAAGAACAGGACGGTTGCGGAACTTCGTCATCTGCTGGATCGGAACAACGGCAAGCTCGCTGAGGCTGGATCGGTCGCATGGATGTTTCAGAAGAAAGGCGGCATCGAAGTCCCGAAGTCCGCTATCGGTGAAGAGGATCTGCTGAACATTATACTCGAGGCTGGTGCCGACGATATGAGCGTTGAGGACGATTATTATGATATCACGACGTCGTTCGAAGCGTTTGAACCCGTTAAGAAGGCGATTGAAGACAAGGGGCTCAAAATGAACAACGCAACGGTTCAGATGCTTCCCCAGAACACCATCAAGGTCGAAGGGAAAGAAGCGGAGCAGGTGCTCAGGCTGATGGAAGCGCTCGAAGAGCACGACGACGTTCAAAACGTTTACGCGAACTTCGATATAGACGACAGCGTCCTGGCACAATTGAACCAGTGATTATCCTTGGCATCGATCCCGGATCGCGCAAGACCGGGTTTGCCGTTATTGAATGTGAGGGAAATCGAAGATCGGTAATCGACTTCGGGACGATTTTCCTGACGGAAAAGAAATCGATGCCAGAGAAACTTGTGCGGATATTCGATGAAGTCGGAGGGCTCTTCCGGAAATTCGAAATAGCCACGGTGGCTGTCGAAGCGGGATATTATGGAAAGAACGCACAGAGCGCGTACAAGCTCGGTTACGCTCGAAGCGCGGCCGTTCTAGCCGCGGCGGTGGAAAGAGTTGAAGTTGTGGAGTACTCCCCGAGAAAAGTAAAGCAGGCGGTGACGGGCAATGGGAACGCTTCAAAACCTCAAGTGATGTACATGGTGAAGAAGCTTTTGTCCGGAGCGGAAGGATTATCGCTTCGTGAAGACGAGGCGGATGCCTTCGCCGTCGCAATATGTCACGCGCAAAATTCAGGTGGAGCCAAAGGCGGGTACAGGAACTGGAAAGAGTTTGTCGCCAAGAATAGTCACATGGTTGTCAAGCGTGGCAGCTTGAGGCGAGTGAAATGATTTACGGATTGAGAGGAAAGCTCGCGGCAAAGGGTACAGCCTCCATCGCGATTGATGTGGGTGGCGTTTCCTATGAGGTGAATATCCCAGTCTCGACTTACGATGCCGTGGGCAGCTTGGGCGAAGAGGTGGCAGTGTTTACTGTCATGGTAGTTAGAGAAGATGATATGCAGTTGTACGGTTTCGCAACCGAAGATGAACGGAGGTTATTCAAACTTCTCATCGGAGTAAACGGCATTGGCCCAAAGACCGCTCTTGGCGTCCTCTCTTCTGCTAGCGTGGCGGACATCTATGGATTCATATCAAATTCAAATACAAGCGCATTGACCGCGGTGCCGGGGATAGGACGAAAGACCGCGGAACGGATGGTCCTTGAACTTCGCGACAAAATCGGACGGATCGAGCTTTCAGTACAGGGTGAAGCTATCGAAGGAAAGGAAGAGATAAGATCGGGGGCGGTGGAAGCCTTGGTCGCCCTAGGTTATTCCAGAATGCAGTGCGAACGGGCAGTCCGGGAAGTTTTGAAGCGGGATGCTTCGACGGGGAACTCCGTGGAAGAGCTCGTCAGAGCCGCGTTAAAAGAGGTCAAATAGTCAGCAATGCGGGAGTGCATTTATAGCTCGATGTTCCCGGAGAACCAGCCGATATAGTTCCTTTCTTCAATCCTCATTTAAGATTTTATGTGCCGAAGAGAATTTGCACTTCGGAGAGAGACGGAATAAATTATCGCGACCTCGATATGCGGTTACTGGCATTGAACCTTTGATGCACCACGGATTATTCCGTAGTTAAAACCAACCTTACAATACATTTGAGGAGATGCTAATCGTATGGAACAGTCCACTTACAAGATTTACGGCTACAGATGGCTCATACTGGTGGTATTCATGCTGGTGGCGGCTTTCAACCAGCTCGTATGGATCACCTTCGCTCCGATAACGGAAGCCTCGGCGGCTTACTATCATGTGTCTCAACTCGATATCGGCTTATTGTCGATGAGCTTCATGATCGCGTTTCTGATTTTCTCGATACCGGCGTCATGGGTGATAGATACATACGGATTCCGCGTGGCGGTAGGAATAGGCGCCGCGCTGACCGGAATCTTCGGTCTTATGCGCGGCCTAGTCTCCTCGAATTTCACACTGGTGATGATAGCGCAAATCGGAACAGCCGTCGGACAGCCGTTCATCCTGAACGCAGTCACGAAGATCGCCGCGCGATGGTTCCCGATAGAAGAGCGAGCTACAGCTTCAGGTTTAGGATCTCTGGCAATGTACCTTGGAATACTTGCTGGACTCGCTTTGACGCCGGCGCTAGCGCTTGGCGCAGGGTTCTCTAACATGCTTCTGTATTACGGAATCGGTTCGGTTGTAGCCGCGATACTCTTCATAATCTTCGCGCGCGAGCATCCCGCGACCCCTCCCGGTCCGGTCGAGCTTGAAGAACGGGCTTTGATGTTCGATGGTTTAAAACAAATCTTGAAGAACAAGAATTTTATTCTTCTCATGTCGGTCTTCTTTATCGGGCTCGGGGTTTTCAACAGCGTCACGACCTGGATTGAAGATATAATAAGTCCTCGCGGCTTCACGGCGACGCAGGCTGGGACGGCTGGTGGTCTTATGATCGTCGGGGGCATCATTGGCGCGGTTATACTTCCCACTCTTTCTGACAAATACCGAAAACGGGTTCCGTTTATATTAATCGGCCTTGCCGGTACAATACCCGGTTTGTTGGGCATAACTTACGCGACGACGTCTGGGTTATTGTACGCCGCATCGTTTGCTCTTGGATTTTTCCTGCTTAGCGCGGGCCCTATTGGCTTCCAGTATGGCGCGGAGATCGGAAGGCCGACTCCGGAAGGTACTTCGAACGGTCTCCTTTTTCTCATGGGGAACGCTTCTGGTATTGTCTTCATTTTTGCCATGGACGCATTCAGATTCGGTCCCGACGGTTCCATGACGCCTTCGCTGCTGGTGATGACAGGACTTGTTGCCTTCAGCTTTTTCCTCGCGATGAGACTGCGGGAATCGACGCTCGTTGGCAAGGTCGAATCACAAACTGAGCAGGCCCCTGAAGTGTCGAAGTAATTCATAGCTCCTTAGGAAGCTTCGGGACTTCTCTAACTCGAATGAGCATGAGGTGAAGTCATGAAATTCTTGAATGGGTTGTCCGCTTTTGCGGTCATTGCTATTCTTCTTGTCACGTCCGTTTCTGGGTATGGGAAAACCGTCGTGTTCTTCCAAAACGGTTTTCCCTCTGTTGATAATGGACAGATTGACCGCGAGACATTGGAAGAAGCTCTCGCTTCGATGCATCCGGTCTTCGCGAATAGCAACAGCCTTTCAACCGTTCTGGCGCCCGGCGATCTGCTTGTACTTCCTTACGGCTCCGCCTTTCCTGCGGACGCATGGCCGGCGATCGAGAAACAGATCCACGACGGAAACCTGCTCGTGATAGGAGGACGTCCGCTGTACGTGCCGGTTTACCGGAATGGCGGCGGCTGGCGTGAGGGAAACCCGCAGGACAGCTACTCAAAGGTTTTGGGTATTATGTATTCGTATCCGGCACCCCAACACGGGCCGTGGAAGTTGCAGTGGGATATTGACGCACCTTTTTTTAATGTAAAGAAGCTCGTGGCTCGTAAAGTATTTGTAAACGCGGGACTCGGCGGAATGTATCGTGGGTTGGGTTTCATGGTCGATGCAAAAGGCAGCCGCCTTGCCGCGCCCGTTGTCGCTGACGATCGGGTCGGGCTTGGGCCCCCCACCCGTGAGGTGTTCCTGAGTTTCGACGGTGCCGATAGCTATTGGGTGTCGAAAGAGGGAAAAATGCTCATCGAGAAGGGAGCACAGTACGCATCGTTCGGTGGTGTAAGGCTCTATATCGACATGTCTTCACTTTCGCTCGATCCCGGAGACCGTGTCGCTGGATCGGTTAGTGTTCTGCGTGAAGGGAGGTCTGCCGAACTCACTCTTGAAATACTCTACGGTTCGAAGATGGTACAGAAGAGAATCATGCAATGCGGAGACTATCTCCACGCAGCCCTTGGTTTTACCAGTCGTCTTACGAAACCCGGGATTTACACCGTCAGGGCTGTGCTTTCTTTTGATGATACAGTCTTCGATCAGTACACTTCTGGAGTAGAGGTTCGGCAGCCGGGTCTTATCGAATCCGGAGAGGGAATTACTGCTGGACATAATTACTTCCGACTAAGCGACAAACCCTTTCTGCCAGTCGGGGTGAACTATTTTTCAACAGATCCATACGGGCGCGCGTTCTTCGTCGGGCAAAGCATCGGCGGCAATCCATATGTATGGGAGCACGACTTTGCCGCCATGGAAAGGGCGGGCTTCACGATGGTCAGAACTGGAATCTGGGCAAATCGCTTTCGTTACCTCGAAGAGGTTGGAGGAGCTGCCAACGAACGGCTGCTTGACGCCATCGAGGCGTATCTTGACGCTGCCGCCCGTCATCACATGCAAGTGATCTTCACTTTTTTCGCCTTCAATCCGGGCGGTGAGTTCGGGAGAGGTCCCGGTGGTGTGAATGAGGACAGTTACAACGCGTACATGAACCCTGCGGCGATTGAGCAAGAGGCTGCTTACCTCCGTTCCATCGTGTCACGGTTTAAGGATGTCCCTTTCCTGAGCTATGATCTGATCAATGAACCAAGCTTCGCGAATCCCGCTCATATCTGGAAGGGAAATTCACCAACCAAGGATCCTGTGGAGAAAGAGGCCTGGCAGCGATGGCTTAAGTCTAGGTATGGCACGATAGACAGTCTTGCCCATCCGTGGCATGTAGATCCGGCATCACTCGGGAAATTTGAGAATGTACCTCTACCGTCATTCGCGGATTTGCAATTGACGCGCGACAACAACTCGATGAACGTCCGCGCGGTTGATTACAACCTATTCGCTCAGTACGCGTTCAACCGATGGGCGAATGACATGATCAAAACGATCCGTTCGGCTGGCTCCAACCAAATCGTTGCGGTTGGTCAGGACGAAGGAGGTGTCACTAACAGGCTGCTCGACCAGTTCATCGCTTCCGGCACGGATGTCACTTACACAGTCAACCACACCTGGTGGCAGGACAATGCGCTCTTATGGGATTCGGTTGTTCCGAAGAGTCCTTATAAGCCAAATCTCGTGGAGGAGACCGGACCGCAGCCCGTATGGTCGTTAGATGGTACGTGGCGCCTCGACGACATGAACGGTTTTGGGCTCGAAGAACGGAAGCTGGTCCTCGCGTTTGCCAATGCGGGCGCGGGAGTACTCCACTGGGACTGGACTCACAGCGACGATTTCGGTTTGATGCGCCGAGACGGTTCGCAGAAGGTGTGGTTCCAAGCGTTGGAGGGCGTGGCGAAGTTCGCGCATGAAGCCGAACCGTATGCACGTAATGCGAAACTCCCTCAGATAGCTTTGGTTTTGCCCCAATCGCTGCAACTTTCAATGTTTAATGAATATTCGATCAAGGCACAGCAGGAAGCTGTGCGCGCCTTGTATCAGTACGCGCGCGGTACTGCTTTTGCTGTTGGAGAATACCAGCTTGCGCACATGCCGGATGCGAAGCTCATTATCGTTCCATCACCGTGGGTGTTTAACCAGACGTCGTGGGAGGAGCTGATGATGAAGGTAAAGGATGGCTCAACCCTACTAATTTCGGGAAGAGTCGATGCCGATGAGCACTGGAATTCCGTCCCATCACGCACAAGTCCGTGGGAAGTGGGGTATTCTGAAGAAGCACTGCGGACGCGTTATGCGGATATATCCTGGCCCGGTGACTCTGCCAGGCTATGCTATCCTGGCGACGAAACCACCTACCTTGATAGAGGCGTGCTTGCTGACGGGAAAACATTCGCTGAAATCCACTTCGGCAAAGGACGGATACTTTATTTTGCGCTCCCGCTGGAAATGTCGAAGGATCTTTCTGTGATAGGAAACGTGTACAGGTTCGCGATGGAAAAAGCTGGTGTTGAAGAACCATATTCAACCACTTGCTCAAATCCGGGTTTCTTGATTGCGCCGACACAGCTTCGCGATGCCACTCTGTACGTCTTAACGTCTGAAACTTCCAGTGAGACTCCGATACACTTCCGAGACGCGATGAGCGGCGCAGAAATTACGGTCGACATTCTCCCTGGAAGAGGCGCGTTGCTGCTTGTCGGAAAGGATGGAAAGGTACTCGCCTCTTACAACATAAGGGGAAAAGACTGAGGCCCTTTCCGTTGTGTGAATAACGGAACCATGTTGACGCGATATAGGCGATCATCGTCGAATAGAAGCTGGAATGGCGTGCTTGCCTATGTGGTTAAGTATTCGGCTTACAGGAAGGCCATGATGCTCTAGATGTCATGGTAGACTGTGAAGGGGTTGTATCCGTGCGTCCGGGTGCGTAAAATTGTTCCGTCAGAGATCAGGAGGTGTCTTGAAAATGGGAAAACCACGACCTCATTCTGAGGTGAAGACAATTCCAGCCCTGTTCGAAGAGAGTTCAAGTAGATTTTCGTCGAACATAATGATGCGGGAAAAGCGCGGCGGCGCTTATGTAGGAACCTCGTACCAGGATATTCGGAAGTCGGTACATCTCTGCGCCGCCGGACTAATGAGCCTCGGTATCCAGAAAGGTGAAAGGGTCGCTCTTATTTCCGAAGGGCGGAACGATTGGGTTATCGCAGAACTGGGAATTCTTTTTGCCGGTGCGATTAACGTCCCGCTTTCGGTTAAGATCGAGGAGCTATCCGATCTCAAGTTCAGGGTCGCTCACTCCGGCGCAGTGATGGTAATTGCGTCAGGAGGTCAAGCCGACAAGATTCGGAAAATCAGGAATGATTTGCCCGAAGTCAGACTCGTGGTACTCCTGGACGACGGAGGGAACAGCGCTAATGACGAAATAACTTTTTCAGAGCTTGCCAGAAAGGGTGAGGCTTACCTGAAAGCTAACCATTCGGAATTCGACAGAAGATGGATGGCGCTTCAAGGGAGCGACCCCGCCAATATTTGTTATACTTCGGGTACCACCGCTGATCCCAAAGGGATAATCCTTACCCATCGCAACTACACCGTTAACGCGGAGCAAGCATCGGCTCTACTCCCAATACCGGAGAATTACTGCTCGCTATTGATCTTGCCTTGGGATCATTCTTTTGCTCACACGGCAGGTATCTACACGCTCATGATGAACGGCGCCAGTATGGCGTCCGTGGAGCCGGGTAAGTCTCCCATGGAGACTCTGAAAAATATTCCCATCAATATTAGGGAGGTGAGACCGCACTTCTTGTTGAGCGTGCCGGCGCTGGCGAAGAATTTCAGGAAGAGTATCGAGTCGGGCGTGAAGGAGAAGGGAGAAAAAGTGGAAAAGCTCTTTCATCGCGCGCTCGACGTGGGATATCAATATAATGGCAACGGGTTCGACAGGGGCCAATATGCATCGCTAAAGATTAAGGCTGAATTCAAGTTGTATGACCTTCTCTTGTTCCGGAAGATCAGGCGGAATTTCGGAGGTAGGCTGGAGTTCTTTATTGGCGGTGGAGCGCTCCTTGATGTCGAGCTGCAAAAATTCTTCTATGCCATTGGAATACCGATGTATCAGGGATATGGCTTGTCCGAGGCAGCACCAATTATCTCAGCGAACGTACCTGCCCGGCACAAACTCGGTTCCTCGGGGTCAATCGTCCCCAACCTTGATGTAAAAATCTGCGATGAGGCGGGCAATGAAGTTAAATCCGGAAGTAAGGGAGAAATTGTTGTCAAAGGCGAAAACGTCATGGCTGGGTACTGGCGAAACGAAAAAGCGACGAGTGAAGCGCTTCGAAACGGCTGGCTTCACACGGGTGACCTTGGTTACATCGATGAAGATGGTTTCTTATTTGTTCTAGGTCGAGAGAAGAGCCTACTCATAGGACATGATGGAGAGAAATATAGCCCCGAAGGGATTGAGGAGGCTATAGTCGATCACTCGCAGTTCATCGAACAATTAATGATATTCAACAATCAGTCGCCTTATAGCGTGGCTCTCCTCTTTCCAAATAAAGCTGCGATACTCCAGTATCTCTCTTCGCTCGGACTGTCACCGCAATCGGACGAAGGCCAGGTAGCGGCACTTAGGCTTCTGGAAGCGGAGATCATGGCATATAAGGCGGAAGGGCGGTTTGCAGGTATGTTCCCTGAAAGGTGGATCCCGTCCGCATTTGCTCTGATTGGCGAAGGGTTCACGGAAGACAACAAGTTCCTAAACAGCACACTTAAGATGGTACGCGGGAAGATTGTTGAATTCTATCGTGACAGGATCGACTACCTCTTCACAAGTGAAGGAAGGGAAGTGTCCAATCACCAGAACAGGATGATCATCAAACGACTCGCAGAGCGGTGAGGATGGTATGTTTAAATGGAATGGGAGGGATGATCGGAGGATGGTCGACGCGTGTAAGGCTTGAAGAGATCGCTGCGGTCGGCCGCCGAATGCGAAATGCAAAAGGACAATAACCTTTGAAAAGTTTTTCGGCGGGGTTATATTTTTTGAATGAGACCTACGCATGCAGAAATAGAGTTGTCAGCTTTGCGATACAATGTAAAGCAGGTAATGAAGAGGGTCGGGGCGAACGTACGTGTTCTCGGTGTCGTGAAGGCGAACGCGTACGGCCACGGGTTGGTGTCCGCGACGAAAGCAATAATTGAAGCAGGGGCAAGTTACATTGGTGTGGCTTTTGTTGAAGAAGGATTGGAACTTCGCCAGCACACACAGTTGCCGATCCTGGTTTTTTCGCCTCCGATGGAAGATTCTCTTGAAACATACATCAGATTCGATCTGGACGCAACGATTACCTCCATTGAGATGGCGCACGCACTCGATGCAGTTGCGAAGAGCGGAAGGAAGAAGGCTCGCGTTCAAATTAAAGTCGATACGGGAATGGGAAGGACCGGCTTTCTTCCCGAAGTCGCAATTGAGGCGATAAGAGCGGTCGCATCTCTCGATAACCTTGAGATCGTCGGTGTCTTTTCTCACTTCGCCACATCGGATGAAACCAACAAAGAATTTGCACGCAAACAGCTTTCAACATTCCGCGATATTGTCGCCTCTGTGAAGGACCTAGGAATTAGCACCGCGCTTTTTCACATAGCTAACAGTGGAGGGATTCTCGATTTGCCCGATTCGTATTTCGACATGGTCAGACCTGGGATTATGACCTATGGATATTACCCTTCCCTCGAGACGTCGGAGTCCGTCGATATAAAGCCTGTTCTCAGTCTAAAGTCAAACATAGCGCTTATCAAGACGCTGAAAGCCGGGACAAGTGTTAGTTATGGCAGGAGGTATTTCACGAAGAAAAACTCCCGCATTGCCGTGGTACCAATAGGGTATGGTGACGGATTTACCCGCCTTCTTACCGGTAAAGCTTCAGTGCTGATTAGGGGAAAGCGTTATCCAATAGTCGGCACCATCACCATGGACTATGTAATGGTTGACCTCGGGAGCGACTACGAGGTGCAGCAGGGCGATGAGGTGGTATTGCTCGGAAGAAGCGGAGAGGAATCTATAACCGCTTGGGAGCTTGCTTCCAGACTTGGAACGATTCCATATGAAGTGTTATGTATGATTAACGGCCGTGTGCCCCGGATGTTCACCGGTCAGAGTGTTCCATCAACCCAGAAGGCGATAGTTAAATGAAAGTCTTTGCAGTAATAATGGCGGGCGGAGTTGGGGCCCGTTTCTGGCCACAGAGTCGTGAGACCATGCCCAAACAGTTCCTTGGTGTCTTCGGCGAACGGACGCTTTACCAGAGAACATTTGATAGGATATCCCGTCTGGTTGCACCAGAGAACATTTTTGTTGTTACAAACCGGGCGCAGCGCGAAGCGGCGGTGTCACAGCTTCCCCAATTGCCGGAGCGCAACATAATTGCGGAACCTTTCGGACGTAATACCGCTCCATGTATCGCGGCTGCGGCGTCCGTAGCGTCATCGATTACGGAAGATGCCGTTATGGTAGTTCTTCCTGCCGATCACCTGATTTCTCAGGATGAAAACTTCATTTCTCAATTGAAGGAAGCCATCAGGCTTGCTGACAAGAAGCGATCGCTCGTGACGATCGGCATCAGGCCGACTCATCCGGAGACAGGCTTCGGATATATTCATTTCGACAAGGCCAACGTTGAAGAGGGAGCAGCCGATCATGGCGGTTACAGGGTTATTTCCTTCAAGGAGAAACCGACCCGGGAGACGGCAATCAAATTTCTCGAAAGCGGCGATTACCTCTGGAACAGCGGGATGTTCATCTGGCGCGTGGGTGTGATTCTCGAAGAACTGAAAAAGAATCTGACGCACTTCTCGGATTTTTGGGCGCAGCTAAGAAATTCGTACGGGAAATCGGATTTCGATAAGGTGCTCGAGGAGTTCTATTTGCGGGTTGAATCCATTTCAGTAGATTACGCAGTGATGGAGAAAGCCACCAATGTGTTTACAATACCGAGCAACTTCCTCTGGAGCGACGTAGGTTCCTGGGACGAAGTCTACAGATTGAGCGATAGAGATGGCGAGGGAAACACATACAAGGGTGATGTCGTCAGCGTGAGATCCCGAAACAATCTTGTCTGGTGCGATGAAAAGACCTTCGGTCTCGTGGATGTCGACGATTTAATAGTGGTCGAGACCAAGGACTCCGTCCTAATTTGCAAACGAGGACAGTCTCAGGGTGTGAAAGAAATTGTCGATGCTTTAAAGAAAAAGGGAAGACAAGATCTGATTTGAAGACTGTTTACCTGATCGGTTTGGTTGCGCTATCCTTTTACATGGTTGGGTGCTCCGCGACGGCGAGGTTTACTGCAACTGGTCCGATGCCTGAGGGTTCTGCGCCCTCCTCATCGATCACACCAGGCAATTTCAGCGGGAGGTCGCTTCTCACCGTCGAAGGGGTAGCTTCATACTACTCGACTGGCTTCAACGGCAAGTTGACCGCCAGCGGACAAGTCTTCAATAAGAACGCCTTTACCGCAGCACACAAAGAATTCCCTTTCGGAACGATCCTGCGGGTTACCAACCTCAGCAACAACGAGAGCGTGGAAGTCGTCGTAAATGACCGCGGTCCGTTTGAAAAGGGAAGAATCATCGACCTGTCTGAAGCCGCGGCTCGCGCGATTGGCATGATTCAATCCGGCACCGCCACGGTCAGGATTCAGGTGCTCAAATGGGGGAATAACCAGATAGAGAACGATAATTAAATCCTGCGGGTGAATTAAGAATTGTACGATATGTTCGAGCACCCCGATCGGAAATCTGGCCTCTGATATTGAATCTACGGCTGCGAGGTTATTTGAGTATTTTTGCTGCCGCCTCTTTCTGGGGCGCGTCGGCAACGGCCGCGAAATTCCTTTTTGAACATCGAATTTCTCCGATGCTTGTCGTTCAGTCGCGAGTGATCATCGCCGCGGTGGTACTTGTGGCCTTCCTGCTCGTGTTGGATAGGAGGCATCTTCAGGTAGCGTTTCGGGATTTAAGAGACTTCGCGCTTCTAGGGGTAATCGGAGTCGCCGGTTCTAACTACACTTACTACATGGCAATTAAGGTCACGAGCGTCGGGATAGCTATACTCATGCAGTACACCGCTCCCGCGCTTGTGGCAATTTACGTCTTCATAACTAAACAAGAGAAGGTGAGTAGAACCAAAGCTTTTGCTGTTGTCCTGTCACTCGCAGGGAGTATGATTATGCTCGGTGCGTTTGATCCGAAAATGCACATCACAGCGTTAGGCATTTTCTTTGGAATTGTATCGGCACTTTGTTTTGCATTTTTTAACGTCTACAACAAAGTGGCAACTAAGCACTACACGGTGTGGACGGCATTAACGTGGACTTTACTTTTCGCGGGCGCTTTCTGGCTCATTCTCGATGTCATTTTTGGCGCCAAGACTTTGAAAATCGGAACGATCGGCAGCTCCGAGATATGGATGCTGACTGGTTTCTCGCTCTCTTCTATATTGATCCCTTATTTTTTCTACTTCACGGGGCTGAAGCATCTTCCGGCATCGACGGCAATCATAGTGTCAACACTCGAGCCAGTAGTCGCGATCGTATCGTCGTTCCTGGTTCTGGGAGAGACGCTCAGCTTTTCACAAATAGCAGGAGGGCTCTTTATAGTTACCGCGGTGATTTTACTTGAGGTGTACAAGGAATGAAAACGGAGCGAAGAGTCGAAAAGTTGTCGCGTGCCATCCATTACACGCAGCCTGATCTAACTATTGTACTCGAGAACATACACGACCCACACAACGTGAGCGCAATACTTCGATCATGCGATGCCGTCGGCGTGCGGAAAGTGAACCTTCTGTACTCTGCGGAATCTTTTCCGAAGATAGGCAAGAAAAGCTCCGCGAGCGCGTATAAATGGGTGGAGCGGCGGAATTTTAAAACTGTGGATGACTGCTATGCGACGTTGAGGGAAGATGGATTCGTTGTGGCCGCGAGTGTTGTCAGTAAGGAGTCGGTTTCACTTTATGAAACGGATCTTCGCGGCAAAGTGGCTCTGGTCTTCGGGAACGAGCACAGGGGAGTTACTGGTGAAGCTTCGTCAGCCGCTGACATTCGGTTCCAGATACCGATGCACGGAATGGTGCAGAGTCTCAATGTCTCCGTAGCCTGCGCCATAACCCTTTTCGAGGCTCTCCGGCAACGTATCAAATCCGGAGATACGGAGAAGTCGAAGCTAAGCGAAACGGAGATCGATAAGATGCTCGATGAGTGGAAGAGGAAGTAAGACGAACCGGAAAGGTTGATTTTCTCCGTATACCTGAGTAACATTCTTTTGAGCCGAGGAGAAGATGGCGGAAACTTTAACACTCAGGACTATTCTGCAGCAGAACACCGCTGAAGGGGAGCTTTACCATAAGCTCGATAATAACTGGGTCCTCTGCTATGCGTGCGGCCACCGATGCAAGATCAAACCGGGGCGGGAAGGAGTCTGTCACGTTCGATTCAATCGCGGCGGCAGACTGTTTGTGCCGTCAGGCTACACAGCCGGTGTACAACTTGATCCAATTGAGAAGAAACCTTTCTTTCATGCTTTCCCCGGCGCGAATGCTCTCAGTATCGGCATGCTCGGATGTGATTACCACTGCAGCTATTGCCAAAATTGGCTTAGCAGCCAGAGTTTGAGAGATCCATCCGCGAAAGCGCTACCCGAAGTTGTAGGGCCGGAAAGGATTGTAGAGCTTGCTCTCGTTTATAAATCACCGGTCATAGTTTCCACTTACAATGAGCCGTTGATTACCAGCGAGTGGGCTGTCGAAATTCTGAAACTCGCGAAACCGTACGGCATACGCGGCGCTTATGTGTCCAACGGCAACGCGACACCGGAAGTGTTGGACTATATCAAGCCTTTTGTGGATCTATACAAGGTCGATTTGAAAGGCTTCGATGACAAGCGTTACAGACAGCTTGGCGGGAGACTGGATGTCGTACTCAATGCCATTAGTCTATTGAAGGAGAAAGGCTTCTGGGTGGAGATAGTCACGCTCATCGTTCCGGGCTTCAACGACAGCGAATCGGAGCTCAATGGGATCGCGAAATTCATCGCGTCCGTTTCTCCTGAAATTCCATGGCATGTAACTGCATTTCACAACGATTACAAGATGCTCGACCGAGAGAACACCTCGGTTGAATCTCTTAGGAGAGCCACGCTTGTGGGAAAACAGGCTGGACTCCAATTTGTGTACGCAGGTAATCTTCCAGGTATGGTCGAAAACCTAGAAAACACCTATTGCCCCGGGTGCGGAGAGCTCCTGGTAGAAAGGGAAGGTTTCAGAGTATTGCGGAACTCAATAATGGCCGGTAAATGCCCAACGTGTGGGAGGAGAATTCCGGGATTATGGACATAGATTTTTCATTTACCGCCGGGGAAAAAGATACTCTCCTTAGGATTGCGAAAGAGTCTGTCAGAGCTGTCGTAAGCGGAAAGAAATTCGTCGCGGAAGTCCCTAAGGAAGCGCGGCTTTGTCAGAAGGCGGGCGCGTTTGTCACTTTGCATCTTCACGGTGAGCTAAGAGGTTGCATCGGGCTCATAGAGCCGCGCCTCCCATTGTACGAGACTGTAGCTGAGATGGCTGCTAAGTCCGCCACATCAGACCCTCGCTTCGACAGTGTAACGACGCGAGAGCTGGATAATATTGAAATTGAAATATCCGTTCTCTCTCTCCTTGAAAAAGTCGAGAAACCTGAAAATGTTATTGTGGGCCATCATGGGGTAATGATAGAAAAGGGATATTTCCGGGCCCTACTTTTGCCGCAGGTCGCAACTGAGAATGGATGGAACAGAGAACAGTTACTTAGGCAGGTTTGCGTGAAAGCCGGCCTTCACAAGGAGGCCTATCGCGATCCCGATTCAAATTTATTTGTATTCACCGCGGAAATCTTTAGCGAGGAATCAAGGCAAAAAGAGGAGAAAGACGTTGCCGAAAGAAATTGACTACATCCGTCCCCCATCGGTCGCCGGCCTCTTCTATCCGGGTGATAGGGATGAATTAGAATCGACATGCCGTAAGCTCCTGGGTGACGCGAGGACTGATTTGAAGGTTTCACCGATAGGGAAATTGTTCGGGGTTGTCTCTCCCCACGCGGGGTACCAATACAGCGGTTACACTGCCGCGCACGGTTACTCTCTTCTTAAACCCAACGAGTTCGACCGAGTAATCGTCGTCTCTCCCAGCCATCGGGAGTACTTCGATGGGATCTCAGTCTTTTCCGGGAAGTCTTATTCAACGCCGCTCGGAGAAGTGGAGGTAGACAGTGAACTGCGTGAGCGTTTTCTTGAGACTGCCGGGGAGTGGGTCATAGAGTCGAGGGCGGGACACAAGGCGGAACACGCGCTCGAAGTCCAACTTCCTTTTTTACAACTGACCTTGGGAAGTTTCAAGCTCCTACCGATTGTTATGGGAGACCAGAAAAGGAGATACTGCGAACTCCTCGGTAAGGTGATGGCTGAGCTAACACTGGATGGTACCACGCTTGTTGTAGCTAGCTCAGATTTGTCACACTACTACGACTATGATACTGCCAATGAATTGGACAGTATCTGCGCGGCGGACATATCTGCCGTTGACGCTGATAAGCTCATGGATGACATCGAAAGCCGGCGATGCGAGGCGTGCGGGGGGGGGGCGATTTCAGCTTTACTCTACGCTGCCCAGGCAAGGGGCGACCGAAAAGCGGTAGTTCTTTATCACTGTAATTCCGGAGATACGACCGGCGATAAGAGTGGCGTTGTCGGATACTTATCCGCGGTCGTGGTGTAAGGAATATGTCTCGGAGATTTTCTCTTGTTGGGCCGGGTCGTGTCGGCTCAAGCCTGGCGTTAGCACTGTCGAGACACGGATGGACTTGCGACGCGATCGTTGCCGGCGCAAACAACGGTTCGGGAATACGGGAACTCAGGAAACGATTTCCGTCGAGCAAGATAATTCGCTCTCTATCTTCGCTCGGTTCGGACTTCGATGTGTTATTCCTTACGGTAGCTGACGGCAAGATCTTTGCGACTGCGAACGAGTTGGTTAAAGAGAGCGGTCTGGCATGGGAAGGGAAGGGGGTCTTTCACGCCAGTGGCGTCGTAGGAGTTAAGGCATTAATAGGACTTAAGAATAGCGGCGCTTTAACCGGAGCCTTCCACCCGATCTCTCCATTTGCATCGAAGTTTTCTCCAGAGAGAGCGGAGGGGATTTTCTACGACTTCTATGGTGACCCACGCGCGGTGGGAATAGCCAGGCGTTTGGCATCGACGTTGTCGTCTAGACTCATTCTCCCGGGAAGCGAGCGTGAGAGAAGACTTCTCCATATAGCAAGCGTTATAGTATCTAACTTCACCGTGATCGGGGCGCGCGCCGCCGAAAATCTGCTAGCCGGCTTCGTGGGACCTGATGATGTCGGCGAATTGATTCGCGGTTTATTATCGTCGACCGCAAATAATCTTTCGAATTCTACCGGCGGAAAATCGTTGACCGGTCCGCTGGCACGGGGAGACGCGGATGTGATTTCGAGCCATCTTGAGTCGCTTGAAAATAAACCGCTATTGTTGCAGCTTTACAGGTCCTCGTCGCTGCTCGGAATAGATATGATGATCAGGGAAGAGCGCGACCCGAATCGGAGGCGAAATCTGAAAAGAATCAAGAAACTTCTGGAGGAATGATGCACTTCAAGGCGCTTATCGCCAGCGGCGGTCGTGGAACCAGGCTAAGGCCAATCACGCACACACAAAACAAACACCTTATCCCAATTGCTAATAAGCCTATCCTTCACTATGCGATCGAAGCCGCGGTATCTGCCGGTATAGAAGAGATCGGAATTGTTACGAATGCGGAGAGCGATGAAGTGCCGAAGGCAATAGGAGACGGTTCGCGTTGGGGGGTAAGGATTAGTTACATTCCGCAGGACGCGCCGAGCGGACTTGCGCACGTAGTCAAGATCTCAGAAGATTTTATTGGTAAAGATAATTTCATATTCTACCTCGGTGACAATATGGTGGTAGGAGGAGTGAAGAAATATCTTGATGAGTTCCAAAGAAGTGGGGCGAATTGCTTCCTCACATTGGCTAAAGTCAAGGATCCCGAAAGGTTCGGTGTCCCGGAGATATCAAACGGGATAATAGTCGGGGTTGAAGAGAAACCCAGGAAGCCCAAGAGTAACTTTGCAGTCGCAGGGATTTATATTTACGATCACCACATCTTCGATGCGGTGAAAGCCATAAAGCCGAGCGCTCGGGGGGAGCTCGAGATCTCCGATGCACATCAGTATCTCATAGACCACGGGTTCAAAGTGGGCTTCTCTGAGATCACCGGATGGTGGAAAGATACAGGGAAACCTCTCGATCTCCTTGAAGCGAATCGGTTGATACTGGAGAACATAGATGCAAACATAGAGGATGGCGCCGATGTCGATCAACACAGCGATGTCGCCGGCCGCGTTGTTCTCCAGAAGGGATGCAAAGTAGTCAACAGCAAAGTCAGGGGCCCCGCAATCATCGGGGAAGGAGCTGTTGTCGAAAACAGCTATGTTGGTCCGTTCACGTCGATAGGCGCCGGGACGACGGTTATTAACAGTGAAGTTGAATACAGTATAGTTCTCAAGGGCTGCAAGATTCTCGACGCGGGCATGCGGATCGAAGGAAGTCTGCTCGGGAACGACGTGGAAATTGTGCGTGCGGACGGTAAGCCGCGGGTGCAGCGATTCATGATCGGAGATCAGAGCCGGGTCGAGGTCTCCTAAAGTAAGGAGTGCATAGTCATGGGACTGGGATCAGTTATCTATCGGAAAGAAGGGCACGCGGCGATTATCACGATAAACCGGCCCGAGAAGTTGAATGCTCTAAACGAGAACGTGTTGGAGGACATGAAAGCCTCGCTCGACCAGGCACAGGCCGATTCGAATGTTTCGGCCGTCGTTGTCACTGGCGCGGGCGACAAGGCCTTCGTCGCGGGAGCCGACATCGCGCGCCTCAGCGAGCTGACTGTCATAACTGCGAGAGATTTCGTTGAACGTGGGCAGGCTCTCTTCGACCGAATTGAAAAATTTCCCAAGCCAGTGATTGCCGCAATTAACGGATACGCACTTGGTGGAGGTAGCGAGCTGGCCTGGGCGTGCCACATTCGGATCGCATCCAGAAATGCAAAGTTCGGCCAGCCCGAGGTGAATCTCGGTGTCATCCCTGGTTACGGCGGAACTCAGAGGCTCCCGAGGTTGGCAGGGCGAGGCATCGCCACAGAACTTATAGTTACGGGAAGGCAAATTGACGCGGAGACTGCGCTTACCATGCGCCTCGTGAACAAAGTCGTGGACATGGAGCAACTGTTGCCTGCAGCGCTAGAACTCGTCGAGTCGATTTCGCAGCGGTCCCCCTCAGCTGTTCGCTTCGCTCTCCAGGCCATCGATGCTACTGCTCAACTTCCACAGGATGAAGGCATGAAGCTCGAAGCGCAGTTGTTCGCCCTTTCCTGCGGAACCGCGGACCATAAAGAGGGAACTACTGCCTTTTTAGAGAAGCGGAAACCAGTCTGGAAGGGCGCCTGAGTCGGTAGCGGCTTATCCTGTAAGTTAGAATATGGTCGCAAAGTCCGCGGGGTGAGGATTTTTTCCATTGTATACGAAGGCGACATTCGAATGAAGCGTCCAAATGAAGTTCGGCGTGCTCGCTGATTTGTTGGCCGTTTCGTTGGATGATGTTTAGTCGGCACCGCATTGGATGATGGGGCATTCGGAATGGCGCTTGTGTTAAATGCCATATACTGAAGGCATTCCGAGACCAAACGCTGCCGTTTTTTAACCCCTATATTTTCGTAAATTATCTAGCAATGAATCATACCAAGAAAGTTCCCCGAGTTGTCGTGGCCATGAGCGGGGGAGTGGACTCCTCTGTTGCGGCTGTGCTCATGGTGGAGCAGGGCTACGATGTTATCGGAGTCACAATCAAGACTTACGACTACGAAGATGTAGGTGGTAACGACGATAGGGATTCAAGTTGCTGTTCGATAGATGGCATCAACATGGCGCGGAGCATTGCTAGCAAATATGGCTTTCCGCATTATGTCTTCGATTTCAGCGACAGGTTCAAACGGGAAGTGATTGACGAGTTTGCGACCGAATATCTAGCGGGCAGGACGCCAAATCCGTGCGTCATCTGCAACAGAAAGATCAAGTGGGAATATCTTCTGGAGAAAGCTGAGAGCCTGGGGGCGGATTCAATTTGCACCGGCCATTATGCCAGGGTCAGATTCGACGAGAAACTGCAGCGTTATGTCCTATCAAAGGGAAAAGACGGAGTGAAGGATCAGTCCTACGCGCTTTATGGATTGTCACAGGATAGTTTGAGAAGGACAATCTTTCCGCTCGGCGAGATGACGAAACCGGAGGTTCGCGAGCTGGCAGCGAATCGCGGCATCGCGAGCGCAATGAAGCCCGAAAGTTACGAGATATGTTTCGTGGCCGATAACAACTACGGCAGGTTCCTTAAGGATTATGTACCGGGCCTGGATCAGAGGTTGCAGGGAGGAAGCATTGTGTATGATGGGAAAAGGGTCGGGGAACATAAAGGCTATGCGTTCTATACCATCGGGCAGAGAAGAGGATTGGGGATTAGTCACGACACACCTCTCTACGTGAAAAGCATCGATCCAGCCAAGAATGTTGTGGAAGTGGATGTCGACGAAAAGTTATATTCAGTAGGACTCACCGCAGAGCGGGTGAATTTGGTTAAGTACCATGACATCCCGGCAGATGGAAAGTTCAAAGCCAAGATTCGTTACAAGGATGGTGGCGCTGACTGCGTAGTAGCATTGAATGCAAGTGGCAGTCTTGATGTGCGCTTCGGTACTCCGCGCAGGGCTATCACACCGGGTCAGAGCGTTGTGATTTACGAAGGTGACGACGTGGTCGCCGGCGGAATTATTTCTAATAAAATAGATTGAGATGCAGGCATTTACAGTATTAGTCGCGGATGACGACGAATCGCAAAGGAATATCCAGAAGCTGGTTTTGGCCGAGGCCGCCAAGTCGCTTGATGCGGAGGTCAGGATAGATGAAGCGCTTGACAGCGTCCAGACCAGGATATTTCTTGAAAAGAAGAAATACGATATCGTGATTCTTGACAATGAATTCAAGGACGAGCGATCACCGGGACATCTTCCGGGAATCGCTCTCCTGCAGCTGATGAGGAAGGGAGGACTCAATATGAAGTCCCCGACCATCTTCCTTACGGGTGACCCCTATGATACCTTAAGACCAATGGCGGAAAAATTCAGTGCTATTTACTACCAGAAGGCCAAGGCGGATACGGGGGAAATGACCCAAATGTATATCAAGCTCCTGTCTAAATAGGACGGTCAACGCTTGATTGCCCTCCAGGCGCTTGCGCTGGTTGAGCAATCTGGGGTACGACTAGGCAGTGCAAAATACTGGAAAGCTGAGGAGGATTAAGGCGAGATCACTTCTCGATCAAGAGCACGAGGTGCTGCGCCTTGTCAGTTAATCTGATCAGTGTTCGGTCGAAGACTCTCCACAGCCATAGTGGAAGATTCCTGAATAGCTTCGGCGTGCGAGCGAGCACGAGGACCTTGCTTCCGAATACGTAAACACTTTTCCGGCTCCCCTCCGGGAAGAATGAAGACAACGATTCATTATCAAAGCTGTGAAGATGGGCGTTCCATGGCGTAACCTTGTTGCAGTGAATGCAGAGGGTGTACCGTAATCTTTCCTTATAGGGCGTGGAAACAAGTGCCCTGCCGCCAGGCTTCAAGACTCTCCATATTTCCCGCGCGGCCGTTCCCGGGTCGTTCAAATGTTCTATAATCTCTGAGGCGACTACAAACTCCTGCGATTCGTCTTTGAAGGGAAGTGCGTGAGCATCCGCGAGAACGGGAATTGAAGCGTCAGACTTCAGAACCCGAAGATTCTTATTCGATAAATCAACGAAAAGAATTTTATGATGAGGGATGAACGATGTCCAGCCACTGCCGCTTCCTATGTCCAGAACGGTGTGGGGCGTCCCCGCGAGTGTCAGAAGGAATTTCCTGAAAAGCTTTTCGTAGGCTTTATCGGTCGGATCCTGGTTCGTGAAGTAATCGAATTCTTCCGCGTCCGTACGGTAGTGCTCGATGTAGTTTTCGCAACGGTTCACTTTTTTAATCCCGAAATTTTCTTGCTGAATGCGTTGTAGGCCTCATTGCCCAGAAGTACGAAAGTGACGCGCTTGAGCGATGATGCTTTTTGCAGGTATGAGGCGGCACAATCGACCATTATATTAGCCGCTTCCGTTAAAGGGAAACCTCCCACTCCAGTGCCGAGGGCAGGGAATGCGATTGATTTTATTCCCTTCAAGTCGGCGAGGCGAAGCGAAGACATCGTAGCGGCGAATATCTTTGAAGAGTCGGTGTTTAAATCCTGTCCCATTACTGCCGCGTGAATGACGTGCTTTGCCTTCAGATTTCCTCCGCCAGTTATTACGGCCTCTCCGACAGGCTTTGGCCCTTGACGCATCGCTTCATCCTCGATGCTCTTGCCACCCGCGCGTTTGATGGCGCCGGCCACTCCTCCCCCCATCCAGAAATGATTGTTCGCAGCGTTCACCACAGCCTCGCCATCGTATTCGGTTATGTCACCCTCAATTACCTCGATGATCTTCTCTCCTACTTCAATTTTCATCTGGCTTCTACCTCTCTCGGTCCCGAAGAAAGATTAGCATTCATCTCCAATGTTTAACGCGGGACCTGGTTAAAATATTTGCGAACGCGGATCGCTGCTTCGGAGACATTCACAACGAATGGCGAGACACCCTGAAGCTTCTGCGGCAAACTGAAAATCAACGCGCCTTGATTTTGAACACCTCGCTGGAGTAATTTAACTCATAAATCCTGTGAGTAGAAAGACTTATACATTCATTGCCATCGCCCTGATGTCGTCGGCTTTCGGCGGCTGCTTTGCTTGGAATTATGTCAAGGTGGGATACGATAACTTCTCCGCATATTTCAATACCTTCTACAATGCCAGTGTCTCATTCGACGCCGGTATGAAAGATGTGAAAGCGGGCAAAAAAGCCTACGATTTGAGCCTCATATCGGGGGATCATCCGGCGCCGTTCGTGATCAGCCAGAACGCTAGACAGGATTTCGAACAGACGATTGTCGAAGCTTCAAAAGTGCTACAATATCATCCCCACTCAGAGTTTACGGAAGACTGTCTCTTCATGATCGGCATAAGCTATTATTATCAGGGTGACAATCTGAGCGGCGAACGAAAATTTCTTGAGGTGGAGGCGACTTTTCCGAACACGAAGAGAATCGCGGAAGCCGAGATGTATTACGGTGCCATGGAACTAAATGGGCTGAAGAAAGAAACCGGACGCGACAGGGTGTTGCACGCGATCCGAATTGCGCGGAGGGAAGGCAAGCGGAATATTATTTCAATGTCTTCGGACATCCTGGCCGATTACTACCTTAGACAAGGGGATACAGTTACCGCAGCCGCGTATCTAGATACGGCCTCCGTATTTTCTCAGGGGGACGAGGCGTCGATTTACGCTTGTCGGGCCGGCCGCCTCATGGTTGATTCTAAAGATTACCTCGAAGCGTCGAATGCTTTTTTATTTGCAGAAAAGGAGGCTCATGATGTTCAGATCAGGTTTTACTGCCGGTATTACCTGGCGCGCGCCCAGAGGCTTATGGGACGTTATTATGCCGCGCTAGATGGCTTGAGAAGCCTTCTCAGGAATGACAATTTCTTCGATTACTTTCCTCTGGTCAAGTACCAGGAAGCGACGGTGCTATACGATTCTGGCGAGGTGTCGCATGCCGTTACTGCCTACGAGAACATCGACACGGCTTATTCCACGAGCGTGGCGGCTACGCGAAGCGCCTACCGGCTTGCCAAGATATATCTGTATCAAGTCGGCGATTTTCAGAGCGCGCTGAAGTACTTCCAAAGAGTGACCAGTCATCCGAATGTTTATTTGATTTCGGACAGCGGGCAGATAATGGCACGCACGCTCCAGGATTACCTTATCGAAAGCTACAAAGTGTTGATGAACGATAGTCTATACTATTCTGCTCTGGATGCAAAGCGGAAGAACGACACTTCGGCAGCTTATTCCAAGGAAAGAATAGATACACTTTATGAACACGCTGCTCAATCAAGGGACGAGCTGGCGGGATTGTACATGTTCAAGTTAGTCATCCCCGATTCGGCGATTAACTGTTACAAGACTGTCATCAGGGATTTCCCAAACTCGAGCGTGTACCAGTCCGCACTTTATAGTTTGGGAGAGTATTACTATTCATCGGGAGATACCGCAAGTGGTAGAAAGTACCTCGATGAGCTGATAAACAACTATAAAGATTCTCCTTACGCCTTATCGGCGTGCACGGTACTCGGCCTCCCACCTCCTGTTGTTGTGGATTCATCTCGAATCAAATACGACCAGGCTGTTGAGCTCACGCAGAATGGGAATTACAATCAAGCGGTGGACAAATTGCGTGAGCTGCTAAAAAGCCCGAAGTCAAAACTCGCCCCCAAGGCACTGTACACGCTCGGATGGATATATGAAACCAAGCTCCAAGCGCCCGACTCGGCCTTTGTTTACTACCGGCAATTGTCGACGCAATTTCCAAATTCTCCCTACGGAGAAAATGTCAAGCTTGCTGTGACGGGGTACGAGACTGCTCAGCAAGACAGTGCGCTCGCAAGAAAAGCGCGAGCGGACTCCATAGCGGCAGCTGCCAGGCTGAAGGAGAGAGCTGATTCGTTAAAGACCGCGTTGCCTGTCATCAAACGTGCCGATACTGAGACTCAAAAGAAGATTGAAGCGGCACCTGACTCGGCGCGCAAACCTATAGGCACACCCCGGGATACATCGGGCTCGGGTAAAGAACCATCCGGAGACTTAATTAAACGCGAGAAAAAATAATTGGCGGGAAAATCCTTTCTTGAAACTGCTGTAACTGTAAATACACGGAAGGTTGCGGAGCAAACCTTCATCTCAACTTTTCGTTCACCACGTATCTCAGCGCTAGTTGAAGCTGGTCAATTTGTCATGGCCTCTTTTCCGGGGACGATAGATCCTCTTTTGCCGAGAGCTTTTTCGGTCTGCGACGTAGAGGATGACACACTTTCGCTCCTCTATGTCGCCGTTGGTAGAGGAACGAGGAAGATATCCGAACTCATGCCAGGCGCGGAACTCATTCTTAATGGGCCACTTGGAAACGGCTTTCCTGAAAGGGAAAGCGGTAGAAAGATTTGGGTCGCGGTAGGAGGTTCCGGGGCCGCGATCCTCCCGATCTTATCCAGGAGCGCGAAACGTGTCGGAAGCGAAGTGCGATTCTTTTATGGAGCAAGGACCATGTCTCAACTGGTTCCGTTTAAAGAGGCGACTAATATCGCGCATGCCACAGATGACGGCTCGGCGGGATTTCACGGTAATGTTGTCGGTCTGCTGAAACAGGAGCTCAGGCGAGACACGCCCGAAATGTTGTTCGGATGCGGGCCAACGCCGATGCTTGTCAGTATGCAGAAGGAGTTCGGCACGAAGATACCGACATACTTGTCCGTCGAGACCCCGATGGCTTGCGGGATGGGGCTTTGCCAGGGATGCCCGATAAAAAAGAGCGACAGTGTCGACTATTATCTCGCCTGCAAGGACGGCCCGGTTTTCAGGTCGACGGAGATTGAATTCGAGGTGAAGCCATGAAGCCGGATGTGAAAGTAAAGATCGGGGAACTAGAGTTGAAAAATCCCCTGATGACCGCGTCTGGCACTTGTGGGTACGGCGATGAGCTCGGAACATATTTTGATGTATCGATGCTCGGTGCGGTTGTTTCAAAATCTCTTACGCTGAAACCGAAAATAGGAAACGAGCCTCCCCGCGTCGCCGAGGTGGCTTGCGGGATGCTTAATTCTATCGGACTGGCAAACATCGGTGTAAGTCGCTTCATCGATGAAAAGATTCCAAGGCTTGACGAACTTGGTGCGCTCGTCGTAGCAAACATTGCGGCAAAACGCGTTGAGGACTACGTCTCTCTGGCTGAGATTTTGGCGGCAAACAAGTCTGTGCGTGGGCTTGAGCTGAACCTTTCTTGTCCAAACGTAAAGGAGGGCGGGATTGAGTTCGGTACAGATGTAAAAACTCTTTCATCGATAGTAAAACTTGTTAGGAAAGTATTTCCGAGAACGCTCATCGTGAAGCTTACGCCGAACGTGACGCGCATCGGCGACTTTGCTAAAGCAGCGGAGACGGAGGGGGCCGACGGCGTCACCGTCGCCAACACTTATGTCGGAATGGCCATTGACATAAACTCGATGATGCCGAAGATCCACACAGTTACCGGCGGACTGTCGGGGCCCGCGGTGAAGCCGCTCACCATGGCAAGAGTTTTTCAGGTCTCGAAGTCGGTGAGCATCCCCATCGTTGCCAGCGGGGGAATTTTTACTTGGCAGGACGTTGTTGAGTATATGATTGCAGGTGCGGCGGCAGTGGAGATTGGCACGGCGCTATTCACTAAACCGGACGTGCCTTCCGGCCTGCTCAATGGAATAGAAGCGTACGCGGCAGGCCGGAAGCTTGAAAAGCTTTCCGACCTTACCGGTAGTCTTCGGTTTGAGCGTGATAATGTGCCGCATATGGACCGTCATTGATGCGAGATATTCATTTCTGAAGAAGGTTAATCGAAAAGGTAAAAGTTGAAGTCCCCCCCGTGTCGTGAGCACGATCATTCATTAAATCTATGACCGATACAACAAATAACCAGGCAAATGTGCCGCTGCGCGAGGCCACGGAATTTCTGTATGGATTAGAGAAGTTCGGTATCAAGATGGACCTCGACAATATCGTCGCCCTCATGAAATACGCGGGCGATGTTCACCGACAGCTTAATGTGGTCCATGTGGCGGGCACTAATGGTAAGGGAAGCACATGCGCCATGATATCGAGCGTGCTCGCGGCACAGGGCTACAGTGTCGGACTTTATACTTCTCCGCATATCGTCAGTTTCACCGAACGAATAAAGGTCAACGGTGTACCGATACCCTCCGGTGATCTTGTTAGGCTGACAGATTTTTTTCACAATGAAATAGTCAAGCTCCGGGCAACATTCTTCGAAGCGACTACGGCGATAATGTTGAAATACTTTTCTGAAATGAAGGTGGATTACGCTGTCGTTGAAACCGGGCTCGGGGGAAGACTTGATGCGACAAACGTCGTAGATCCGCTTGTCTCGGTGATCACCGGCATCAGTTACGATCATATGGATGTCCTGGGCGACACACTGGAGAAAATCGCGTTCGAGAAAGCTGGCATTATAAAGAGAGATAAGCCGGCAGTTGTGAATGTGACACAGGAATCTCTAATGAAGGTTTTCTCAGAGGTGGCATCAGGTAGGGGGGCAAAGCTTCTCTTTGTGAAGGACATAACGAAGCTCACCCGAAGTCAAGTTGGTGTCGAGGGTTCGGTTTTCGACGCGAAAGTATTTGGCAAGGAGTATGAGTCCTTAAAAGTCGATCTTGGAGGGAAGCATCAGATCACTAACGCGCTGACCGCACTTTCGGCGATCCATCTCCTTACTGAATCTGGCGTTAATATTGCGCGAGAGGCCGTTTATACTGGTCTAGCTGCGATCAGGACGAATACAGGGCACCGCGGAAGGCTTGAGGTTCTCTCTCATCATCCGCTTGTCATCCTGGATGTCGCGCACAATCCCGACGGGATCAGGGCATCCATCGACAGCCTTGAGCCGCTTCTTGCGGACCGACGAGGCACCGTCCTATTCGCGGTTATGAAGGACAAAGATGCCGTGCCTATGTTAAATAGCTTGCGGGATAAGTTCACGCATATTATCTTGACCCAGCTTAAGATAGGCCGCTCCATGGGTGCTAATGATTTGAAGAAGTTGAGTAACGGTATTAAATTAAAAACGCAAACATTCGACAATTCCACAGACGCGTTAAGAGCTGCATTAAGCCAAACCGACAATGATAGTTTTCTCTTGGTAACGGGATCGCACTATTTGGCGGGCGAGGTATTGCCGGTTCTGGATAAATCGGTAATAAAACTTGAGAGCCTGTAATTCAATTGATCCGTTCTTTTTGAATCCCAATCTATAGGATCCCCGAGCAAACCTAATGAAGGGTAACTAGATAACATACATTGAGTCTCGTTTGCGGCTTTCCTGCGCCGAAGTCAGGAAGTTTTTCAACATATCAAAAGTTATAAAATCTCGTAGGAGGTAGTTTTCAATGACTGTAGATCTTGCGGAGCTGCAGGGAATGAAGGTAGCAGAGTTGCACAAGTTGGCCAGGGAACTTGAGATCCCCGGTTTTAGCGGACTGAGGAAAGAGGAAGTCATATTTAAGATCATGGAGAAGCAGAGCAGCATGGTGAAAGAGGCCGCTCCCGCAGCGGAAACCACCACGCAAGCACCGCCGGAGGCCCCCGGCATCTCAGTCAGCGCCGGCGTCCTCGACGTCCACAGTGACGGATACGGATTCCTTAGGTCTCCTAAGTACAATTACCTCTCTTCCCCAGATGATATCTACGTCTCTCCCTCGCAGATTAAGAAGTTCGGCCTGATGACCGGAGACACGGTCAGTGGCCAGATCAGGCCTCCCAAAGAAGGCGAAAAGTTCTTCGCTCTACTGAGAGTGGAACGCGTCAATTTCCGCGAGCCTGAGTTCACGCGGGAACGAGTGATGTTCGATAACCTTACTCCGCTCTATCCCAACCAGAAGCTGCATCTCGAATCTGTTCCTGGTGAATATTCGATGCGGATCATCGACCTCCTGGCGCCGATCGGGATGGGACAGCGTGGCATGATCGTGTCGCCGCCTAAAGCGGGGAAGACCATACTTCTTCAGAAGATCGCTAACAGCATCACACGCAATCATCCTGATGTGAGGCTGATCGTGCTCCTGATAGACGAACGTCCCGAGGAAGTTACCGACATGGAACGTTCCGTCAACGCGGAAGTGGTGAGCTCCACATTCGACGAGGAGCCGCAGCGCCATACTCAGGTTGCCGAGATGGTTCTTGAGAAGGCGAAGAGGTTGGTCGAAGCGAAAAACGATGTCGTGATTCTGCTCGACAGCATCACCCGTTTGGCGAGGGCATACAACGCAACCGTGCCGCACAGCGGCAAAATCCTCTCAGGCGGTATCGATTCGAACGCGCTCATCAAACCGAAGAGGTTCTTCGGCGCGGCGAGGAACATCGAAGAGGGAGGAAGCTTGACGATCATTGCGACCGCGCTCATCGAGACCGGAAGCAGGATGGATGAGGTTATCTTCGAAGAGTTCAAGGGCACTGGCAACATGGAAGTGGTCCTGACGCGCGAACTGGCAGATAAGCGAATATTCCCTGCGATAGACGTGAACAGGAGTGGAACGAGGCACGAAGAACTCCTTCTGTCACCCGACGAACTGAACAGAATCTGGGTTTTGAGAAAGATACTGAGCGATTATTCACCGGTGGATGCGATGGACTTTCTGCTTGACAAGATGCGTGGAACAAAGAGCAATAAGGAATTCCTTAAAGCAATGAACAGCTAAAAAAGGAGGTCCATATGAGACAGGTAGTCATCACGGGCGCCTGTCGCACTCCGATCGGCTCATTTCAGGGGGCGCTCAGCACTCTCTCTGCGCCGAAGCTTGGCTCACTCGCGATCCGAGAAGCCATCAAGAGGTCGGGACTCAATCCTGACCAGGTTGAAGAAGTTTTCATGGGATGTGTCCTGACCGCTGGGGTCGGTCAGGCCCCCGCGCGACAGGCGGCGATCTTTGCCGGCTTACCAAACACCGTTCCGTGTACTACCATCAATAAGGTCTGCGGCTCAGGCTTGAAGTCTGTCATGCTCGGTGCCCTGACCATCCTTGGCGGCGAAGCTGATGTAGTCGTGGCGGGCGGAATGGAAAGCATGTCCAACGCTCCTTATCTCCTGGAGAAGGCCCGGACAGGTTACAGAATGGGCGATGGAAAAATTGTCGACTCAATGGTGAAGGATGGCTTGTGGGACGTCTACAATGATTATCACATGGGCAGCGCCGCTGAGCTTTGCTCTCGTGAATGCCACATACCGAGAGACGCCCAGGACGAATTTGCAGCGAAGAGCTACCGAAGGGCCATCGAAGCGATGGACAAGGGGTATTTCAAAGATGAGATTGTTCCGGTAGAGATCCCGGCGAAAGGTGGAACATCGACGATCGTCTTGGAGGATGAGGAGCCGAGGAAAGTAAAGTTCGACAAGATGACCCAGTTGAGACCGGCGTTCGAGAAGGACGGCACGATCACCGCCGCAAATGCGAGTAAGCTTAATGACGGCGCCTCCGCACTCGTGTTGATGTCCGAGGAAAAGGCAACGGAGCTTGGCGTGAAACCGCTCGCCCGGCTGGTGGCTCAGGCCTCTACTGCTCAGGCCCCGGAGTGGTTCACGACGGCGCCTGCATCTGTGATCCGGCGATTGTTCGAGAAAATGAATTTGAAGAAGGAAGACATCGACCTGTACGAGATAAACGAAGCCTTTTCGGTTGTCTCGCTGGCGGTTACTGAAATGCTTGGGCTCGATATGGAAAGAGTCGACGTTCATGGCGGTGCCGTCGCATTAGGTCATCCAATAGGCGCGAGCGGCGCACGTATCCTCACTACGCTCATCTATGCAATGCAGAGACGCGAGGTCCACCGAGGTTTGGCGGCGATATGCATCGGCGGGGGTGAAGCGGCAGGAGTAATAATCGAAAGGTAAATAATGGATATCAATAACGTAGCAGTAATAGGCGCGGGAACTATGGGAAATGGGATCGCCCATGTACTCGCCCTATCGAAGTTCAATGTAAATCTGATCGATGTCAGACGCGATGCGGTAGAGAGGGGCATGGGGTACATCAGGCACAACATGGATCGGCAGGTCAGTAAAGGATTTCTGAGCGAGGATCAGAAGAATGAGGCTCTTGGCAGAATAGCCCAATCGACATCGCTCGAAGGTGGGGTTCGCGACGCGGACTTCGTTATAGAGGCGGCTACGGAAAACGTTAAGGTCAAGAAAGACGTGTTTCACACTCTCAGCGATATATGCAAGCCCGAAACAATTCTCTCGAGCAACACGTCGTCCATATCTATTACCGACCTTGCGGCTGCTACGCCGAAGCCTGATAAGGTTATCGGAATGCATTTCTTCAACCCGGTCCCCGTGATGAAGCTCATCGAGATCGTTCGTGGGCTCGCGACATCAGATGAGACTTTCGAAGCTGTACGCAATCTCGCTTACAAGCTCGACAAGGTACCCGTCGAGGTGCAAGACTTCCCTGGGTTCGTGTCGAACCGAATACTGATGCCTATGATAAACGAAGCCATCTTCTGTCTGATGGAAGGTGTTGCGACTGCGGAGGCTATCGACACCGTTATGAAACTTGGCATGAACCATCCTATGGGGCCACTCGCGCTCGCCGATCTGATCGGGCTGGATGTGTGTCTTGACATAATGAACGTGCTGTTTTACGGAACAGGCGATACAAAATACAGGCCATGCCCGCTTCTCAAAAAGATGGTAGCGGGAGGTTATCTTGGTAGAAAAACCGGAAAAGGATTCTACACCTACGAACCAAGAAATTCGTAACTCCTTTTGCGACATTCACAATCTCAAAACAGGAGTGTGAAATGGTAGACTTCGAGTTCACCGACGAACAGGCGATGATCAGAAATGCCGCACGCGATTTCGCAGACAAAGAACTTGCTGCTGGAGCCGCAGAACGCGACGAAAAGGAGCAGTTCCCATCGGAAGAAATCAAGAAAATGGCGGAGCTTGGTTTTATGGGCATGATGGTTCCGGAGGAAGCGGGGGGAGCCGGGATGGACACGGTTAGTTACGTGCTGGCTCTCGAGGAAATCAGCAGGGCCGACGCCTCGGCGGGAGTAATAATGAGCGTCAACAACTCCCTCGTTTGCTGGGGGCTCGAGAAGTTTGGGAATGACATGCAGAAAGAAAAGTACTTGAAGCCGCTCGCTTCGGGGAAGAGGCTCGGCGCGTTCTGTCTTTCTGAGCCGGAAGCTGGAAGCGATGCCGTCAACCAGCGTACTACCGCTGTTCGGGATGGCGACATTTACTTACTCAACGGGACCAAGAATTTCATCACGAATGGCGCGAACGCGGATGTCTTGCTCGTTATGGCCACCACCGACAAAACCAAAGGCGCTAAAGGCGTAAGTGCTTTCATAGTAGAGAAAAGTCTTCCCGGCGTGATAGTCTCCAAGAAGGAGCACAAGCTCGGCATCCGAAGCTCAGACACCGCGCAGATAACTTTTCAGGATTGCAGGGTTCCAAAAGAAAATGTCATCAAGGAGGAAGGCTTCGGCTTCAAGTTCGCCATGATGACACTTGACGGTGGAAGGATCGGGATTGCCTCACAAGCGATCGGAATCGCGAGGGCCGCTCTCGACGCCTCCCTGAAATATGTAAAGGAGCGCAAGGCCTTTGATCAGTACCTGCGCGAATTCCAGGCAATCCAGTTCAAGCTAGCGGAGATGCATACAAACATCGAGGCGGCGCACCTTCTCACGCTGAGCGCGGCTCTCAAGAAAGACCGCGGGGAAAAATTTACAAAGGAAGCGGCGATGGCGAAATTGTTTGCCTCGAAGGTTGCGGTAGATTGCGCTCTCGAGGCAATCCAGATACACGGCGGTTACGGCTATCTGAAAGATTTTCCCGTCGAAAGATATTTGCGCGATGCTAAAATCACTGAGATATATGAAGGGACCTCCGAAATCCAGCGGATCGTGATAGCTAGAGAAGTATTGGGATTGAAATGAGCGTGGCCCAGTCCTCATTTCCTCCGCGCCTTCTAAATGCCTTCAATAACAATCATGAATAAACTGTCTGGGACATGACAGACACGAAAGAATACAGCAGTGAAAAGGCATATTCTGTGGGCAGCTCTCCCGATAGTGCTGCTTTTAAATTCAATGTCGATGGCTGAAATAAACGTAATTCCATCGCCCAAATACGCTAAGCAGGCAACACAAAGTTACACATTCGCCGAGATCTCGTTGGATTTCCCTGGTCCTGCCAGAGATTCAGCTTCCGTTTCGGAACTGCGTAACTTCTTCGGCAACTCGCTCACTGCGGGTGAGGCCTCCGGGCCTGGAGGCATTATTATACATGCCCGCCTGATCGGAGACAACGGCTTCATGGACTCGAGTGTGCCTGCGAGCACGGGCGACAGCGCGCTGGCGTCCGACGAAGGCTACGTGCTGCTGGTGAGAAGCCGGAATGTCGACATACTTTCCAAGTCAAAGACAGGCGTGTTTTACGCTGTCACGACGCTGCTTCAGCTTGTCAGGCAAGTAAGAGAAGGCTACACCGTTCCTGAGATCGCCATTGCCGATTATCCCTCGATGAAGATGCGCGGTATCAGCGACGATATCAGTCGCGGGCAGATATCCACCATGGCAAATTTCAGGAAGATCATTCGCTTTCTCGCAATGCATAAGATGAACGTTTACATGCCTTATATCGAAAACGAGTTCGCGTTCAAGTCATATCCGGATTTCAGCGCGGGTAGAGCCCCTTTGACGGCGGAACAAGTTGCCGAGCTTGATGCTTATGGGAAATTGTACCATGTCCAGATCATACCGGCTTTCGAAACGCTCGGTCACATGGAGGATGTCCTTCAGAAACCTGAGTTCCAGAAGTACGCTGAGTTTCCAGGTTCAGCTTCGCTGAACATCTCAAGCAATTCAGCCTTCACCTTCATGAAGACACTCCTTAAGGAAATAGCTCCTGCGTTCTCAAGCCCTTACTTCAACATGTCAGCCGACGAAAGTTTTGATGTCGGGATGCGAGCGAGCAAAGGACTCGTCGATTCGCTTGGGATTGCTGAAGCGCACGCCGAATATTATCTGAAATTGAGA